>JBBRGW010000028.1:0-16406 GCA_038223525.1 Pirellulales bacterium | reverse complement strand
CTGAAATGGACCCTACGATGGCGGTGTTGGACTCGCTGGGTAAGCAATTAACTCAGCAAGACGATGCAGGCAACGAACGCGATCCTGACTTGAAATGGAAAGCGCCTGTCGACGGTGAGTACACCATCGATATTCAAGACTTTCACAAATCAGGTGGTGAGCATTTTGATTTCGAGGTGGCGGTAAGTTTGCTAGTGCCAGACTTCGGGCTTTCGATACCCAATGAGCTAGTACAGGCAACCGTTGGGAAAGAGACCGAGATCGAAGTTACGATAAGCCGCGAGTGTGACTTTGCGGGAGCGATTTCCGTCTCGCTCGACGGAGCACCCGAGGGGGTAGAGTGTCCTGCCGTCCTATCCGTTCACGGCAAAGACACTGCAAAGAAGGTAACGCTTCGAATCAGAAGCTCCGTCCCGTTTCAGGGGCCGGTGCGTGTTGCGGCAAGGGCTGCGGAATTGCCGGACGTTGTACGAATGGCAACCACGGAAAATGAAAAGCCGGTTTGGCTAAGCAGTGTATCAGAGTGATTCGGGCTAATTCGGAGCGGTCCCGCGGGTCCACCACTTGGGATTCGGGGTTGTAGCCCGGCACGCTCACCCTCGCACTTTGTAGCCGTAAAGCACAACAATCCACAGGGCAAGCCTGTGGTATTCGAATACTGGCACCTACCTAATCCCAGGGTGAGCTCCCTGACGAACCATGTATCGCTGCTCGCTTAAAACAGTTCGGAACAACGGTCCCAACCTACTTCACTAAGCCTTGACGGCTTCGCGAAATGAAATGAAATGGCCTCGATCTGCATCCCATAGTTTGAGACGGAAGCATGCCAAGATATCCCTTGGATGCAAGGAGGTTTCGCCAGGTGTTTGAAGTTCTTCCATCGCAGCCATCGCTTCAGGCAAACGATAGAACGGGATCTTTGCATTGAGGTGGTGCACATGATGGTACCCGACGTTGCCGGTAAACCAATGCATTAGTCCGCTCATGCGGATGTAGCTAGATGACTTCAGGGCCGCCAAAACGTAGTGCCAATCTTCCCGTCGATGCAGTTGGCAAGTCGGGAAATTATGCTGTGCGTAAAACAGATAAGCACCCAGGCCGCAAGCGACTGTGAGCGGAACCAACATGCCCAAGAGAAGAATATCCCATCCTTGCATCCAACAGAACGTCAGCAAAGCGACATGCAATACGGCAGCCACACCAGCGTCGAAGTGCTTTTTGGGGTGAAGAAAGAAAGACCGAATGGTCATGCCATATAAGAAGACCGTAAGATAACCACCGAAAACCGTGATCGGGTGCCTTGAAACTGCGTAACCAAACCTTTTCCAACGATCAGCCTTCAGGTACTCATCTCGAGTCATCAATGGATAGGAACCAGTATTGCTGCCCGACGATCTTGAATTGTGTTTGTGATGGTGGTCGTGAGAATGGGTCCAAACGCTGGACGGACTGAGAACGAGCAACCCATAGAGCTTCAAAATGGAGCCCGCAATCCACGACTTACGCAGAATTGCACCATGGTTGAAATCGTGATAGATGATAAACAATCGGACGACGACTAACCCACTGACACAACTACTGATGACTCGAAAGAACATCGGGAAGAAATCAGAGCAAGCAATGCCTAGACTCAGGCAATAGCAAGCTATCGATGTTAAGAGGTGCCACCAACTGATCCACTTTGTTTCTGACGTAAAGGCTTTAGAAGCAACTAACAGTTCTTTTGGATTACGCATGCATTTGACCGAGAGACATCTGTTGGCGCGAGGGGATTTCCATAACACTGGTAGAGTAGGCACACTGAGCAATTCCTCCAATCCCAACTTGGGGGAAACTAATCGAAATAGAGGCAATTAACCTCAATATCAAGTAAAACGTCCTCAGTACCCTCGCTTGATTGAATTATGAAGGGACGCGTAGAGCCTCGAACGCGATGGTCATTGTGGCACGGGGGCCCCGCGCCTGCAGCGATGCGGGTGAAACCCTGCCGCTACGCGGGGGAAACATGGTGTGCTCGACGTGTGGTTAAGGTCGCACCCGGCAAGCCCGGCAAGCCCGGCAGTGTCGAACGACGGGCCAACGTCAGTTTGCGAACCGTTCTTGCAAGGACATAACCGTCATTGGAGTCGTGCGCATGACCAGCATGGCTTCGACGGCCATTCGAGCAGCGGCCACGGTTGTAATGCACGGGACACCAGATTGAACCGCGGCGGCTCGAATGCGTCCTTCGTCCGTTCTCGCTCCTTTGCCGCTCGGAGTATTGATGATCAGAGATACCTCGTCGTTCTTGAGATAGTCGATCAAATTCGGGTTGCCTTCACCCAGTTTTTTCACTTTGGATACAGGTATATTCGCCTTCTCCAACACTTGGGCCGTCCCAGAAGTAGCCAACAGTTTGTAGCCCATGTCGTGCAACTGCCGAGCCATCTCGGTGATGCCATCTCGGTGCCGGGCTGCGATGCTGATGAACACATTTCCTGAGATAGGCAATACCACTCCGGCTGCAATCTGGCTCTTGTTGAAGGCGATGGGGAATTGGTCGCTGATCCCCATGACCTCTCCGGTGCTTCGCATCTCTGGCCCCAAAACGATGTCGACCCCTGCAAACTTGCGAAACGGGAAAACCGATTCTTTGACCGAAACGCTTCGCGGTATGGGTTCACTGGTGATTCCCAGTTCTTTCAGCTTTTTCCCAACCATCACTTTGGTTGCAATGTTGGCGACCGCGGTTCCAGTCGCTTTGGCGACAAAGGGCACTGTGCGGCTTGCCCGAGGATTGACTTCCAAAACATAAACTACCGACTTGCCATCTTCTTCTTTGATTGCAAACTGAACGTTCATCAAACCGACCACTTTGAGTCGCCTTGCCATTGCATCGGTGGCGTGTCGGATCTCAGCGAGCACTTCCTGGCTCAAGGAGAAGGAAGGGATCACACAAGCAGAGTCGCCCGAATGTACGCCAGCTTCCTCGATATGCTCCATAATTCCCATGATGATGACGTCGTCGCCATCGGAAACCGCATCGACATCCACTTCGGTCGCATCCTCCAAAAATCGATCGATCAAGACCGGTTGGCCTTGGGCTACGACGAACGCTTCGGCAACAAAACGTTCGAACTGAGAATGATCGTAACAGATTTCCATCGCCCGTCCGCCGAGAACGAAGCTCGGTCGCACCAAGCATGGAAAGCCAATCTTTTGGACTTCCGAGCGAGCTTGGGCCAGATTGCGAGCGATGCCATTGGCTGGCTGTTTGATCTTCAACTCGTTAAGCAACACTTGGAATTTTTCTCGGTCTTCCGCGTCCTCGATGGTTGCAACGCTGGTGCCGATGATAGGAACACCTTCGTTCGCCAACGCTCTGGCCAAGTTGAGGGGCGTTTGGCCACCGAATTGAACAATCACTCCATCGGGTTTGACCGTGTCGACGATGTTTAAAACATCTTCCGTGGTGAGAGGTTCGAAGAAGAGCATGTCACTGGTATCGTAATCGGTGCTGACCGTTTCAGGGTTGCTATTGACCATGATCGATTCAATGCCCAGTTCGCGTAGCGCGTAGCTTGCGTGACAACAGCAATAGTCAAACTCAATTCCTTGACCGATCCTGTTCGGGCCACCGCCGAGAATCATGACTCGTTTCTTTTCCCCTTTGGGTGGCGTTTCGTTTTCCGATTCGTAGGTGCTGTAGTAGTAAGGTGTGTACGCTTCGAATTCGGCAGCGCAGGTATCGACAGACTTGTAGGTTGCAACCACACCATGCCACTTACGCCATTCCCGAATCTCACCATCATCGGTGTTGAGCAGGGTTGCAAGCTGACGATCCGAGAACCCGAACTGCTTGACTTGCCTCATTGTCGCTGCATCCATACCAGACAGCGAACCGATTTCCCTCAAGCGGTTTTCAATTTCGACCAACTCTTGAAGCTGATCTAAAAACCATTTATCGATGTTGGTGATGGAATAGATTTCATCGATGCTCATTCCGCCAAGCATTGCGTAGCGTATGTACCAAACGCGTTCGGCATTGGGTCGCGACAACTTGCTTCGAATCTCTTCCTCATCGGGGCGGCGGTCAGTGTACCAAAGGTCTTTGCTGTCCGAACCGAATCCAAATGCCCCAACCTCAAGGCCACGCAGGGCCTTTTGGAACGACTCTTTAAACGTTCGCCCTATCGCCATCGTCTCACCCACACTCTTCATCTGAGTTGTCAGGGTCGAATCCGCTTCAGGAAATTTTTCGAATGCAAAGCGTGGTATCTTTGTGACGACATAATCGATGGTCGGTTCGAAACAAGCTTGCGTCTTCTTGGTAATGTCGTTTTGAAGTTCCCATAAGCGGAATCCAACGGCGAGTTTGGCCGCGATTTTGGCTATTGGAAAGCCAGTTGCCTTGCTTGCCAGCGCGCTTGAGCGGCTAACACGCGGATTCATTTCAATCACGATCATCTTGCCATTGTCAGGATGGATCGCGAATTGAATGTTTGAGCCCCCGGTTTCGACACCGATTTCACGGATGATCGCGATGCTTGCATCTCGCATGCGTTGATATTCTTTGTCCGTCAACGTTTGGGCGGGCGCGACAGTGATAGAGTCGCCTGTGTGGACTCCCATGGGATCAAAATTCTCGATGGCGCAGATGATGACGACGTTGTCATCGGCATCGCGCATAACCTCCATCTCGTACTCTTTCCATCCGATTATGGACTCCTCTACGAGCACCTCCGTGATCGGCGAGAGAGTCAACCCATTGAGTACCAGGTCATCAAAGTCATCGCGATTGTATGCGATCGCCGATCCGCTTCCGCCCATGGTAAAACTAGGGCGAACGACGCATGGCAAACCGACTTCGGCAAGGGTTTTTCGAGCTGCTTCGACTGTATGGACGACTGCGCCACGGCAGACGCTCATCCCTATTTTCTCCATCGCAAGCTTGAACGCATCGCGGGCTTCGGCCTTGTGAATGACCTCGGGGTTGGCGCCGATCATCTCGCATTGAAACTGCTCCAACACACCATTCTTAGCTAGTTCCATGGCAATGTTCAGCGCGGTTTGCCCACCCAGTGTCGGAAGCAACGCATCTGGCCGTTCGCGTTCGATAACCTTGGCAACCATTTCCCATGTCAAGGGCTCGATGTAAGTACGCTCCGCGGTTGCGGGATCCGTCATGATGGTTGCGGGGTTGCTGTTCACCAGGACGACTTCGTACCCCTCTTCACGCAATGCCTTGCAAGCTTGGGTGCCAGAATAGTCAAATTCGCAGGCTTGGCCGATTATAATGGGGCCAGATCCAATCAACAGAATTTTCTTTATGTCGGTGCGTTTAGGCACGGTAAAAACCTAACAGTTCGCGGGTTGAGGAAAACCGTGGTTACGTCGCTTCAAAATCGAAGCGGATGCAGACCAAAATCCCACAGAACTTAACATGCCTAGACGCTTTGCGGTAGCCGAAGTGACGGGACAATGGCCCCCTCCACAGACCCTATGGACTTTCGTTTCTCACCGCTTTGGCCAATTTCAAACATGCCAACAACGCGTTTGCAGCTTCTTCTCCCTTGTTTCCTGCGTTCCCGCCGCTTCTTTGAATTGCTTGCTCCAATGAATTTACCGTCAGCAATCCCAGGGCCACCGGCTTGTTGTGCTCCAAGGAGAGCTGCATTAAGCCCAAGCTGACAGCGCGATTCAAGTGTTGATCATGCGTTGTCTCGCCCTTGATTACAGCACCTAAGGCAATGACCCCTCTGCACGATTCCTGCTGAATCGCGAGTTGGGTTGCGAATGTCAATTCCCATGCGCCGGGCACTCGCAGAACATCGATATCCTCCTCGCGAATCGCGTTGGCAATCAATGTTTGAATGGCTGCCTTGGAGAGCTTGCCGGTGATATTGTCGTTGTATTCCGAAACGACGATCGCGACCCTCGAAGGGGTGCCCGGAGCGGGCTCAGCGGACAGGCTCGGCTTGATTTCTGGCATTGCTTGCTTTCGTTGGTTGTATCGCTCGCGTGCTCGCCGCTACGCGGGTTAAACAGGCGCGCCGACCCGCAGTGCGGGCGAAACTTCTACGACGGCCGAATCCCCATAAGGAACTCCGCGTTCGATTTTGTTTTTGTTAACTTTTGAACTAGAGTTTCCATGGCGTCCGGCGGATTCACGTCTGCAAGTGTTTTGCGTAAACTGGAAATCCGCAGGTACTCATTCGGGTCTAGCAACGCCTCTTCGCGTCGCGTACCGGATTGGTTGATGTTAATTGCAGGCCAAATGCGCCTATCAACCATCGCGCGGTCCAAAACAATCTCCAGATTCCCAGTCCCTTTGAACTCTTCAAAGATAATGTCGTCCATCTTGCTGCCCGTGGAAATCAACGCGGTCGCGACGATCGTAAGCGATCCACCTTCTTCCATTTTTCGAGCCGCTCCAAAAAACGACTTGGGCTTTTGCATCGCATTGGAATCCAAGCCGCCGGTTAGTAACTTGCCCGATTGAACGCACTCACCATTCCAAGCCCGTGCCAAGCGAGTAATGGAGTCCAAAAACACGATAACATCGACGCCATCCTCGACAAGCCGCTTAGCTTTTTCAAGAACCATTTGACTGACTTGTATGTGTCTTGAAGCGGGCTCGTCAAACGTGCTGCTGATCACTTCGCATTTAGGCCCTCGAACCTCTCGCATCATGTCGGTAACTTCCTCCGGACGCTCATCGATCAACAGCATGATCACATACGAGGCTGGGTAATTCTGCAACACCGCTTTGGCCATCTTCTGAAGTAAAATTGTTTTGCCCGATCTTGGCGGCGAAACAATCAAGCCGCGCTGCCCGAATCCAAGCGGGGCTATCAAATCGATCACTCGCGTCTCGACCACGTCGGGCGTCGTTTCCAAAACGATGCGGACCTTTGGGTGCAGCGGAGTCAGCGAATCGAATGGTTTTCGTGATCGCACGATGTTCGGATTGCGATGATTGATCGCTTCGACTCGGAGCAAGGCAAAGTAACGCTCGTTTTCTTTCGGCGGGCGGACTTGCCCCGAAATGGTCATCCCAGTCGTCAAACTAAACCTTCGAATTTGCGATGGCGAGATATAAATATCATCAGGACAGGACACATAGTGATGACTCGACGACCGAAGAAAACCAAATCCATCAGCAAGAATTTCCAACGTCCCCTCGCCGTAGAGTATCCCCGACGACAGCATTCGCGATTTCAGGACCTGAAAGACCAACTCTTGGCGATCTAGTTTCTCCGGACCTGCAATGTTCTCTACGCGAGCATGCTCCATCAATTCTTCGGGGGACATTTGCTGCAGTGAAGCAAAGTCCAGCAGCGGCCTCTTCTCGGGCGAAAGCGGAGTTGTTCCCGAGTTGCGTTGTTCTTTAAAGAGTTCTTCGGAGAGAGAAAGCGTTTCCTCTCGTTTGAACTGTGGCCTTGCATGCGACTCTCCCTTTGGGACAGCGGCATCTTCATCTTGACCGGTCATAATGGTAGGGCGTCGAAAAGCATCGTTTTAACTATGCACAAGTGAACCGTTGAATGAGGCAGGAGCCACCACGCCGCGGACTTGGCAAACATAAAACGAGTGAGGAGGGGGGTGCGAAGAGTCATATCAGCAACCGCAGTGAATTTCCGCAATCGCTTGACGAACCCAGTATAGCTGCTTCAACCAGCACAAGGCAACTGGCAGAATCCAGATGTTTTCGCCTTCGTTGCTGACCGAGTCGCTTACCATGATCGACGCCCCTAATGCTCTACTGCCGCTATTTTGCGAATCGCATTGGGCAAAGCCTCACACTCCAATGCAAAGACGCGCCTTTGGAGCGATTCCGCCGTGTCGTTTGCGAGCACCTCGCAGGTGCTCTGCAATAGAATGGGACCATGATCGTATTCGTTGTCAACGAAATGTACTGTGCAGCCCGAAACCTTTACACCCAAATCTATGGCGGCTTGATGCACTTTGAGCCCATACATCCCAATGCCCGAAAAAGCAGGAATCAACGACGGATGGATGTTGATCACCCTGCTCTCAAAGTCCTTTGGAATCAAAACATGCTGGAGATAGCCAGCCATCACGACCAACCTCGCACCGGTTTGGCGAATCGGACCGAAGACCTTTTCCGAATGCTCTTGGGGCGACAGCGATTTGCTCTTAGACACAACCACCGTCGGAATGCAAGCAGCCTCCGCGAATTGTAAGCCAGTAGCATGCTTTGTCGAGCTGACAACCAATCGAAAATCAACCGGCAGCACACCGCTATCGCGACACGCGATCAGATTGCGAAGCGTCGTGCCCCCACCTGAAATCAGAACAGCAATCGGAAGGGGGCGAGTCATGTTGATAAATACTTCTTTCGCTTTTTGGCTTCGCTGTGAAGCTCTAGCAAGAACTCTGGGAACCCCCCCTTCATCGCTGCCGTCCGAAAACTGGACCGCAAGCCTCTGTGCTTTGATCGCTGAATCAAACTCACCGATAGCCGTATTCAATCGACCAATCGTCTCGGAGATATTGGCTTTATTCCCACTCGGGACTTGCGGGATTTGCGATCGATCGACCTACTTGATCTTGCTCGCGTTGCCTGCTTGGCCAAAGGAAATCATTCTTGCCTTACAGACTTCTTTCATGGCCGTTCGAGCTGGCTTGAGATAGTCGCGAGGATCGAATTTGTCTGGGCTTTCGGCCAGCACTTTCCGCACAGCGCCGGTGATCGCCATACGGCAGTCCGTGTCGACATTGATCTTGCGCACACCGCTCTTAATGCCGCGTTGAATTTCTTCGACCGGAACGCCCCACGTCTGCTTCATCTTGCCACCAAACTTATTGATTATGTCTTGCAATTCTTGCGGAACGCTGCTGCTGCCGTGCATTACCAAGTGCGTGTTGGGTATCAGTTTATGGATGGCTTCGATTCTCGACATCGCCAACACTTCGCCATCCGGCTTACGTGTGAACTTGTAAGCGCCGTGGCTTGTGCCGATCGCGACAGCCAAGGCGTCGACGTTCGTCTCGGCGACGAACCGGGCCGCTTCATCCGGATCGGTTAGCAATTGATCATGACTTAGTACCCCTTCGGCTCCGTGCCCATCTTCAGCTTCGCCACCACCTGTTTCCAGAGATCCCAAACAGCCGAGTTCGCCTTCGACGGATACGTTGCGAGCATGCGCCAATTTCACGACTTCCTTGGTTACAGCGACGTTGTACTCGTAAGCTGCCGGCGTCTTGCCATCTTCCTTGAGCGAACCATCCATCATCACGGAAGTGAATCCGTTTTCGATAGCGGAGAGGCAAGTTGCTGGCGAGTTGCCGTGATCTTGATGCATCACGATTGGGATATGGGGATAAAGTTCGACCGCGGCCAGCATCAAGTGTCGCAGGTATGCATCTTGAGAATATGTCCTTGCGCCGCGGGACGCTTGGATTATCACTGGGGAGTTGGTTTCCTGGGCCGCTTCCATGATCGATTGGATCTGCTCCATGTTGTTGACATTAAATGCTGCCACGCCATAACTATTTTCGGCGGCGTGATCGAGGACTTTACGAAGCGGAACCAAGGCCATTAGAAGACTCTTTAGAAAGGAAGTAGGAAAGGATGCTTGGAAATAAAAAACACTAGACCCTGTTTTCTCAAACAAGAACGCCTAGGATTATGGGGCTGTTTGCCAACGCGGACAATCCGTAATCCCAGGTCCCCCCATGCAAAACTGATATGGAACAAGACTTCTCCAAGCCGATACGCAGCGTTGCAAAATTGCAACCACTGGATAACTACTTGAGTGGTAGCTGGGACGCGCTCGGAGCGGGCGCGCCCGTATTAGTCGCACTTTCTCAACTTTGCAGCAATGCCATGGTGGATCTAAACGCCGCTAGCATGCCGAACGCAGAAAGCCTCTCACCCGAATCCAAGGCCATTCTGGTCGCAGCTCGCGATCGCGGCGTAATCGAGATCAAAGCAGTTAATGCTGCGTTCGAAGCCCCGTCTCGAATGCTGGCGGTCTATATCGAGTTGGACGAAACGCAAACCGTTGCTTTCCGCGACCCGCATGCACCTGAGGTGACCGTCCGCTTTCTAGAAGGCTTTCGAGTGCTTTGCGAAAAGGGGCTAGTCATGCATCACGTCCATCGTGATTTCTCATTGACCCAACTG
Source organism: Pirellulales bacterium (assembly GCA_038223525.1). GTDB lineage: Bacteria > Planctomycetota > Planctomycetia > Pirellulales > Pirellulaceae > JBKCUI01. The sequence continues at coordinate 6,274 of JBBRGW010000028.1, read as the reverse complement.
GGGTTTGAATTGGCCAGAACCATTTCCAAAAAAGAGGTGCAACCGTGGCTCGACAAGGGTACCGAGTTTGGGCTGCACGATTAGCCGTTGGTTGTGTTCTGATCGCGGTGGGCGCAGGGGTTGCAGTTCACTGTCTTTTGCAGGAGTTCGCTGAGAAATCGAGCACGGGAACCGAATCCGCTTCGCAACGGGTCCCCGAAAACGTTGTTCCCATCGATGAGCATCCCCTCGACCCGCTCTTGGATTTTGCCAGAACTGCTCTTCGCCACCACGCTGAAAAGCACCGCGACTACACCGCCCTCTTGACCAAACAGGAACAAGTGAACGGAAAACTGCAACCTGAATCCAAGATGGCCTTGAAGCTAAAGTATGGAGATCGCGTTGGTCCTAAATCGCCCAGATCGGTGTCCGTTTACTTGAAAACCCTTGAGCCAAAATTCCAGGCGGGCCGGGAAGTAATCTGGGTCCAGGGCCGCAACGATGACAAAATCACGGCCCATGAAGCCGGGCTGCTGGGCATGGTAACCCTGAATTTAAAGCCCGATAGCCGTTTGGCAATGGCAGGGAATCGATACCCCATCACCGATATCGGAATCGAAAAGCTCCTCGGCAAGCTTATCGAAAAAGGGGAACGGGATCGCAAGCTCGGCCCGGCGACCATTCGGATCACAGAAAAAGTAGCTTTAGGCGATAAACAATGTCGGCTGATGGAGGTGACGCACGAGTCCCCCACCACGACTATCGATGGCAAGTTAATCGCTTTCGAATTTTTCTTGGCTCAGATCTATATCGACGATGAGCACCTAATCCCTCTTAAATACGCAAGCTACAGTTGGCCTAAAACGCTTGGCGGCCCCCCGGAACTCCTGGAAGCCTACACATACCAAGACCTCGTGCTCAATGTGGGGCTCAAAGAGATTGACTTTGATCCCAAAAACCCAGCCTATGGTTTTTGATGAAAAAGTACGCAAAAGGTCCACTCTTTGTTGTGCGACGCTCCGCGTCGCATTCATCACGACGCGGAGCGTCGTGCAACGATGCTAGCGCATCGCCGCTCCCAACCTAAAGTTTAACATTGACGAACCAAAAGGGGGGCCGCGAGAGTCAATTGCACTATCCAAAAAGCTCTAAGATGCTGACAATTCGGGACTTATGCGAACGGCACGCATGTGTGTAGTGGTGGCATTTGCCACCCCTTTGAGCAGCAACCATTTTATGCGAGTGACTTGTTAGTGGACCGAAAACTATTTGCATGGCTGCTCATCTGCGTTTCCATGTTCTTGCTGTTCAATAGCATGCAGCAGCAACGCCAAAAAGCCAGGGAAGATCAGGAAAAGCAAGCCAAGCTTTCAGAAGCTGCTAGAGAAAAGCAAAAGTCCGAAGCGAAACAGGCTGCTGAACGACTTGCAAGCGAAGACCCAAGTTTCGTGTTGCCAGAGCAACCACCGCGTGAACTTTTCACCTTGGGGAGCATGAACCCAAAAGACAATTATCAACTGTTGGTAACTCTCGACAACCAAGGAGCGGCGATCAAACGGATCGAGCTCATGGAACAGACGACCCCTGGGAAATTCAAGTTCCGATCCCTCCAGTCCAAGGAACGTGACGGTTACCTCGGCTACCTGTCGCTTGAGGAATCCCCATCGTCGTTGGATATTAATTCGGTTCCCATCGGATCTGCTGCCGCCAACGCTGTGTGCAAAGAGAATCCAAGCCTAGTGGGCTTGATCCCCGGGGACAAGATTGTCGGTTGGGACGGGCTAACAGGCTTCCCCTCGATCTACAAATGGGAAAAACGGATGAGCAATCAAGCGGCCGGAAACGCCATTCAGCTAAAAGTGGCCAGGAAAGCAACCGCAGCCGCCGCACCTGATGCGGAACAAAATGATGAACCGGGGATTGCCGCCGCGATTGCGGAAACGGAATTGACCTTTGATTGCATCATGACCGAAAAGCCGCTTGATGTTTTGCGAGCCGAAGACGACTTCAAAGACGAACAAGTCCTCGGGAATGATCCATGGGCCTCCTGCGCAACGACCTTTGCGTCGATCGACAAGACTTCAATACCAAACGGCGAACGAACGATTTTTGGTTTGGAGAACACACTCAAAGGGCACTGGAGTGCAAAGCCACTCGCAATGACCGAAGGCATGGGAGTTGAGTTCTCTATGCCGCTCCGTTCCTATCTGAAGTTGGCTCAGATAGAAGCCAATTTAGAACTGGTCAAGCAGTATCGATTGTTCCCGTCAAAACCCGTCGAAGGAGTTAATGACCCAAGCACTCAACAGCATCACGTGGAACTCACCACAATCGTTCGCAATCTTGACGATCAAGCGCATACGGTGGCTATTCGCCAGGAAGGGCTAAATGGGATTTCCTTGGAGGGATGGTGGTATCCTACCAAGATATCTCCGTTCTTCTTCAGTGCTGCAGGGGCACGCGATGTGATCGTAAGTGATGCATTCAAGAGCCATACGCTGTTTCCAACTCGCGAAATAGTCTCCCATGCCGTTGGTTTTCCTGCCGAGCCTGACCTTACGTTGTTTGGCCCTGCGAGCAGTCTTGCGTCTCGCAACGTGAACTACATCGGCTTGGACACGCAAACGTTTACCGCTGCGATTTTGGCCAGTCCGAGCGAGCCCTCCTCGTTGCAGAATCTCCAGCGAGGTGGCGCAACGGTTTACAATTCGGTATACACCGACTCAAACAAACTGCCATCGTCCAAACAACAAGCTACCAACATCGGTTTTTGGTTTGAATCGGACGCAGTGAAAATTGCCCCCAAAGGTGAATGGAAGCAGGCGTACCAAATTTTTGCCGGGCCAAAAGATCCTCAATTATTGGCCGCATACAAACTCGATGAGTCGATCGAGTATGGCTGGCATATCTTCGGCTTCTTTGCAAAACGGCTTGGTTACATCCTTCATTTCTTCTTTTGGGTGACCTCCAATTTTGGAGTCGCCATCATTATGCTGACCGTCCTTGTCCGTTCCTGCATGTTTCCCGTAAGTCGCATGATGGCACTCAACGCTCAAAAAATGCAGTCGGTCCAACCGCAATTGGCAAAGCTAAAAGAAGCGCTGAAGGAAGAGCCCCGCAAGATGATGGCCGCTCAGCAGATGCTGATGAAGAAGGCAGGCATCAATCAGTTCGCTGGTTGTCTGCCCGCGTTGATTCAGTTGCCGATCGTTATCGGTTTGTACCGCTGCGTGTCGGTCGACGTCGGCCTGAGACAGCAGTCACTTTTTTCCGGTATGGATTGGTGCTCGAATCTCGCGGGCCCCGACATGTTCCTGGATTGGCATACTTGGATGCCCGAACTTATCGCAGGCCGAGGGTCTGGATGGTTTGGACCCTATCTCAATATCTTGCCGATTGTCACAATCTCGCTGTTCATTATTCAGCAAAAAGTCTTGATGCCCAAGGCGACCGATGAGCAGACGCGAGTGGCCCAACAGAAGATGATGGTCATGACGATCATGATGGGCGTTCTGTTCTTCAAAGTCCCATCCGGTCTTTGCATTTACTTCATCACTTCGTCCACGTGGTCACTCGTTGAGCGGTTTCTGATCAAGCGATTTACGCCCAAGTCGAGCATGGTCAATCTGCCTGAAAACGCTGTGAACGAAATCATCTCCACGTTGGGAAAGACAGGTACCCCTCAACAACGCACCACCATCGCACCCTCGAACAGCGACAAACCGAAGATGAAAGCGACAAAGCCACCTGAGACTCTAGCGGACATTTTCCCGAATTGGTTTGGTAAGAAACCCGATGCGAGTTCGATCAAGGACGATACTCCTAAACGCACCCCAAACGCACCTCCGGAGCGGGGTAATAAGAAAAAGAAACGATAGGCATCGTTGCACGACGCTACTAGGCTATGATTTTATTATCGTCGCCATTCGCTCCGCGAAAGTATGCCTCGCTAACGCTTCTTTTGCGGAGCAAAAGGCGACAATGTTTTGCACCTCGCGAATAAAATCGCAGCCTCTACGCGTCGTGATGAATGCGACGCCGAGCGTAGCACAACCAAACATTACATGATCGCTAGATTGTCTCTATGAATCACTTCTTCGTAGGGACACTGACCCAAGATCTGTTCGATACGATCTGAGCGGCATCCCCGAATCTGCTTGACTTGAATCGAGCTATAGTTGACCAAACCACGCGCGATCTCGAGCGATTGTTGATTGACGACCGAAACAATATCTCCCTTTCCAAAATCCCCGACCACGTCTTTAATCCCGATCGCCAATAGACTCCTGCCGTCTATACACATGGCCTTGGCAGCACCTTCGTCGACTGACAGCTGGCCCGCGGTTTGGGCAGAAAAGCCAATCCATCTTTTCCTCGGGGCGAGTGTTTTATGCTGCGGCAAGAACAGCGTTCCAATCTCCTCGCCTCGCGCCAATTGGATGAGAACATCGGGTTGTCGTCCCCAAGCGATGATCACTGATTGACCGCTCATCGTAACGAACTTGGCCGTAGTCAGCTTGCTGGCCATACCACCTTTGCTGACACCTGTCTTGCGATCTCGCACCATTTCTTCGACTTGTTCATCGATCCGCTCTACGGTAGCGACGACTTTCGCATCGGGATCGCGAGGGTCTCGGTCGTACAACCCGCAAACGTCGCTGAGGATCGCCAATACACTCCCTTCGAGAAGTCCAGCGACCATCCCTGCAAGTCGATCGTTGTCTCCAAAAGTCGTCTTCAATTCATCGACGGCGACGGTGTCATTTTCGTTGATAATGGGAATGGCTCCCATTTCCAGCAGGCGCCTCAGAGTGTTTCGCACGTTGAGATAAGCAACGCGATCATCCAACTCCGTTGCGGTCAGCAGGATTTGTGCAGCATGGCGACCGTGCTCGAAAAAAGTCTGCTCGTAGACTTGAATCAAATGGGTTTGGCCGATAGCTGCGACGGCTTGTAGAGTCGCCAAATCCGTTGGGCGTCCCGGCAATCCAAGCTTTCCTACTCCGCTTGCGACCGCCCCGCTAGAAACCAATACCACCCGCTTTCCCATCTCAACCAATACGAGGAGTTGCTTTGCAAGATTCGCGACCTGCAATCGATCGAGTCGTCCGTTATCGTCGGTCAATGACCGAGAGCCAACCTTGACGATCCAGGTCGTTGCGTCCGCAACACTTTGTCTATGTGCTTCCATGTTTAGTGATTCCAATTGATAGCGAGCGAGCCCTATCCGACAGCTTGCTTTTTGGATTCGATCAATAGATCCAATTCTTGTCGTAGCTTAGGCAATATCTCCTCGTAGCTAAAGGCACCGATCGCTTCGCCGCCCCTCTTTAGATTTACCTTAGCAGGTCCACACCATAACCCAAGGTCTGCGTCGTCTGTTTCGCCGGGACCATTGACTCGGCATCCCATTACGGCGATCGTGATAGCATAGTCTTTGGCGTACTCGGTCATGATTTTGACATCCTGCGCTAGCTCTACAAACGCTTCGTTTTCGACGCGTGAACAGCTCGGGCAAGAAATGATGTTTAGTTTAGACGGGTCCAACGCAACCACCGATCGCAATCGACCGTTTCGAATGTCCTCGATAATTTGCCGTCCCGCTTCGATCTCCATGGGTTTTTTGGAGTTGGGGACGGTCAAGCTGACGCGGATCGTGTCGCCGATGCCGCGTCCGATCAGTTGTTCGAACGCGATTCGCGTCTTGATGATCCCATCGGGGGGTAGCCCCGCTTCGGTAACGCCCAAGTGCAGCGGGACGTCAGGTCGCTTTTCGGCAAATCGCTTGTTCACCTCGACCACTTTCGTGGGATCGCTGTCCTTCAAGGAAACAACAAATCGATTGAATTTGATCGCATCGAGCAATTCGCAATGCTCGAACGCCGAAGCCAACATGGGGCCGATCGAGTCGGAATGGTCGAACAATTCTTTTTGTCCTGGATCAACGCTTCCGCAGTTCACTCCGACACGCAACGCGCAATTGTTTGCACCGGCTGTCTCGGCAAGAAATTTGACTTTATCCTGCCACGGACGATGTTTTTCATGGTGGTAAAGATGTCCAGGGTTGTAGCGAACTTTGTCAACATGCGGAGCGACTTTCTCAACAAGCCGATAGTTCTCTTGCAAATCAACCGAAAGATTCGCAGTCGTCTGCTTTCGGATCTCGGCCAATGCCTCAGCATCCTTGTCGCTATCGACCGCAATCCGAACTACATCCGCCCCAGCCCGCTGCAAGTCGTTGACCAGAGCGACAGTGGCATCGATGTTCGTCGTGTGGGTCGCCGTCATGCTTTGG
>JBBRGW010000027.1:0-16809 GCA_038223525.1 Pirellulales bacterium | reverse complement strand
AGCTACCAGGCTTTTGGTGAAGCCACCGACAAACCACTTATTAGATGCGTCGGTCGATTGGTGCCAAGATGGATGGCATCTAAGAACGTTGCTGCTCGACACCTTCTCCACCTTTAGGCGACCGGCAGAATGAAAAGTACCGTAGGATGGGACCATTGTCCCGTCCGTTGATGCGTTCGGGACAATGGTCCCAAACTACGACTGGTATAAGACAGCCTGCCGCTCGCCTTAGGACCCGTTTCAATTTACCCTTTTCTCCGCTATTTCAACCCAACTCGGCCTTACCTTCAGCTTCGAAACTAGGTTCACCCGGAATGCTTGCCGTCAAGATTCGGCTGGATGACGAGGATGCGGCGAAGAATCTGGAACTGGGAACAGCCGGAACGGTTGCCATTTATACAGACTGGGGAAAACCCTTTGCCATTATCAGCAAGGTCTCGGTCCGTATGCAAAAGTGGATTTATTACTTGCCGTTTTGAGATGTCATTGTTTCAACGACACTGGATGATTAAACCTCGGCGGTCGCCTCGCCCTCCTATCCGTATCGAAGGCAGGTAGATTTCAGCAGGCCGCTCGCCTTATGATTCTGGACCCAAGCGGAATCGCAACGTCAATTGAAGCATCACTCAGATCTTGGAGAATGAGCGGATGGGCAGTCGTCAACATGATCGACTGAACCCAGTCCCTCGCTCACGCGTCGGGTTACTAAATCGACAGCCCGACGGCTACTAACTGTTGCCGCTATCGCCGCTATTGTTCGAGGGGGGCCGGCGTGGTACCGAGCCTCGCCGCTATCTCGACCAGCAATCGCTCCGTACTGTTCATTTTCGAGCGGTCCAGAAGGACTGTTCTGGCTAGCTCGGGGCGGTTGGTCAGAATTCCGTCCACACCTCGATTCATGAGCATGGACATTCCAGGCGCATCATCGACAGTCCAGGCAAAAACCTGCATCCCTGCTTTGTGCGCTCGATTGACAAAGCTGCGGCTCGCAAACTTGGCATTCACAGCAAGAAAATCGGCATTAAAATTCTGGATGTTCCCGAGGGACACTGACAGCAACACTCCGCATTTCCATTCCGGACGAATCGCTTTCAATTTCTTTACCCCTTCAGGTTTGAGCGACATCACCATAACGGCTTTTGCCATACCATGCAATTCGACTATGTCGACTACTCGCTGTTCCAATTGCTGGTCATGGCCGTAGTACTTTAGTTCGATGATGACGCCGATCTTGCCGCGACACAGAGTCAACACTTCACCCAGTGTTGGCAGACGTTCCGCGGAAAACTCCGGTGCAAACTGGCTTCCAATATCGATCGCTTGCAGTTCTGCGAGAGTCGCATTCCAGATCTTGATTCTGTTTCGAGCTAACTTCATCAGGTCGCTATCGTGGATGACAACCACTTCGCCATCGATTGTTTCCTGAACGTCGATTTCGACCCAGTCCGACCCTGCCTCGATTGCTTTTCGAAATGCAGCGAGGCTGTTCTCTGGTGCATCTTTGGAGGCCCCGCGATGCGCCATAACTTCGACGCGATCCTCTAGTTGCAACGCGTTGATGGCGTAGATGCCAATCAATGCTGCTGACAATCCTCCGATAATGCAAAATGCCGTAAGACGCAGGCGTGTTATCCGCCGCACGTAACTAGATTCCTTGGATTCAGCAAACTTCATCTGGGTGATCGCCGTTGATCCAATGGGGCTAAACTCTTGATATGCGTGGAACAGAACCAGGGAAAAGCCGATCGTGCCCAAGAGATTGAGCAAAGTCCCTACCACAGTAAGAAGGATCAGCATGAGTCCGACTCGCCAAGCGAGAACAGGCAAGGCGGTGGAATGTGTTGGAACCAGCAATCCTCCGGCGCTACTCAAAAAAAGGGTCGCGATCATGTGGATTGATAGACCGATGCCCAACCAAACCACCAACCAAAGCAGGACTCGAAAGCGGCTTCCCGCGAGGATTCGACGACTAAGACTCAGTGCGATGGCCGGTGAAACCCTTTCGAATAAAACCAACGGCAACGCGATAAACCAACCAGAGGCCAGCCGAAGCAGGAGACTGATCAGTAACATTGCCAGTCCAATACCGAAGCCTGCCGCGAGCTTGAAACGAAATGGCTTCTCGGCAAGGTAGTAATTGATATCGTACTCGCCCAAAGTCCAAGAATAGATGAGTGAAGCTATCACTAGAAAGGGTGCTATCACCAGCAGTGCATTCGCAACCATTCGGGCGCTAACGCGAAGTACTGAAGGTGCAGATGAGGCCGCAAAGCGCAGTGAGCCCACAACGCTTAGTATTGTCCCATTCTTGCTAGCAGCGAGGATTGCAATCAAAGACGCTTGTTCCAACGCGAGGATCGCTATCCAAACTGCTCCAAGCAAAACCGCACAGAAGCAGCCGAACGGGCCGATAAAGAACCAAGCAATGTCGACATCGGAGAGCACGGTGTTTCCACCCAGCAGCAACAAGCCACTCAGGAGGAGACTGAACATGGGTGTGAGAACTGTGAATGCAAGAAGCTTGTAAAACAAGTCCGCAACGATCAAGTTTTTCCAATTTGTGCGCAAGTTAGTTGCCGCACCCGAGATGAAACTGCTCTTTTGCATTGGAGAATCATCCCCGTCGGACCAACGCCCAAATGCGTTAGGTCCGATATGTTAAAGATGCGATAGGGTCGACGATGATCTCTATCGGCACCTTAGAACTGAACCTTGTATTTGTCCGTCATTTTTCGACGAATCTCTCCTTCCAATGCGTCAATTTGAGCGATCAATTCCCGGTAGGAATAGTTACCGGTTGCCTGAGCCACGGCTTGATATTGTCCTGTCGAGTTAGAATCGTTGTAGTAGTATCCGCCGCCGTAGCCACCACCGTAGCCATTGCTGTATCCACCGTAATAACTGACTTGTGGGCCGCCAGCACCATTGACTGCAGCGGCAGCTCCAACCTTGATATTGGTTTGTTGCATTGCAACCATGTTTCCCCTCAATCCTTGAGCAACTCGGACACCAAAGTCTACAAGTTCGGGATCGACGTTGAGCGTTGGAAGATCGTCAATTCTTCTGGCCATTTGTCCGTTCCACTGGGCTCGATCGCCTGTGTTACTAGCCGAATAGTCGCGTACCCGCTTGATGTAGTTTGTTGTCTTGGCAAAGTATTTTTTATTGATTTCCAGTAGAGCGCTTTCGCTAGTGGAATCCTCAAGTGGTTCGAGTTCGCTAGAAGGAACGCGAGCCGCTTGGTCTTGAAGGGTAAAGATGCCGATGAGTTGATCGATGGTCTGGGCTGAGATCGTTCCTCGGAAGGCAAGGGTGTTACCCTCTGCGGAAGCTGTCCATTTAGAGGCTTCTGGTACGGAGGAATTGGTTTGGCTAAGGAGTTCGATGAAAAAGTTTTTTGCTACGGGCAGAAGTGGCGCTGGAGACGCAGCAAAGTCTAGGCTAATAATGCATTCATCCAAATTCTTTCGCCCGACGATAATTTGAATCCCAAGGACAGTTGAAAGCAATTTCGCGTTCGCTTTGACATCCAATCCTTTGAGCGACTCAAAATTGGCGATTCGACTTTCAATCGCAAGCGCCGACCAGGTATCCTCCAAATCTACGGCAAGCATCACCGACAAGAACTTAGTAGCCTGCATTGCATGTTTCTTGAGATAGGCTGAGGTCCCGCTGGTCGCCTCTTTGTTCAGCCAGCGTCCGACAAGCTTACGGTCCGTCGGTCGCACGATACCCAATACGTTGTTTTCCATAGGAATCAGGTACGATTGCCGCGGAGACCAAACTACATTCTTGCCTGCAATGGAGTCGACATATCCTTTGACCGACTTTGCAAGGATATCCACGCTTTTCAAACTCTTGAAGGTGACCAAACCGATCTCCCATTTGGGTTGCAAAGGTTTGAGGTTTAGGTCGGCCGCTACGCGAACTTCATTCATCCCGTCCGGGAAGTCCGCTTGCATCATCGAACCGCTGGTCAAGGCTCGAATAGAGGGTATGTCTAAGTACAAGATCGAGTTTGCTCGACTGGGCGAGGACGACAAGACTTCTACGAGCGAAGGTTCCTGAGCCTCCAATTGTGGTCCAAGGCACAATACCGTTGTAAAGACCGCTTGAAGTACCACCATTGGGAGGACCGTGGTCAGGACACGAACCAACTGAGGAAAAGGGATTGCTCGACTCACGATTTGGCCTTTGAAAAAGATAGTTTTTAGATTTCCAGAACAACAATCGTACTCAGAGTTCTCGCTAAATGTGAGTACCGCTTGCCGCCGCATTGTAGTTAGATTGCATTGAATTCACATTACCCCCCCTAGAGGATCGCCCGATTCACACTTTTGTAGTTCGTTGGTCCCAGACCGCAGTTCCTTTCCTTTTCGCTGGTGATTCGGAGTTCCGAAGAATCATTCGGAACGTTTGTAGGCGGTGGCTGGCTGGCGTATACTATCCCGAGATACATTAAGCCGACGTGGTTTGAAAATAATACTTGTTTTTAGCGGATACCAGCGATGTTTTTGAATGCCACCTTAGTTGCCCTTTTTTTATCTGTTTTGCCGGTACAGGAAGCGAAAAAAAGGGAATGGTCGGACAAGTCTGGAAACTATCAGTTTGAAGGCACTTTGGTCGCATTCAACGATAAGACCGCCGTATTTAAGTTAGGAGATAAGGAAAAAGTCAATGGACACGAATTGATCTCGATTCCGAGAAAGGACCTTTCCGACGCGGACTTAGAGTACCTGAGTACCAAAGAGGCTGGCGACTCGAATGCAAAGCTTGGCGAACTGCAGACTTGGACGATGCGAGACGGTAGCAAAGTAGTTGGAAAGATGGTCGACTTTGTCCGCAAGGATGTTACGGTGCAACGGAGGCGAGGCAACATCTATGTTAATGATCGAGCCTATTCGAATTTGCCTGAGATCTATCAAAAAATCTTCCCAAAGGTCGTAGAGGAATTCGAGAAGATCCAGCTTCCAGAGAAAAAGGATCTGGAAAAATGGGTGCTAACTTTGCATGGCAACCCAAAAACTTTTTCTTGCGAAGGGGTAATTCTTGAATTTGAAAATGGGGACGAGTACGCGATCCCGTTTTTCCTTTTCGACGAAAAGGCACTTAAAGCGATCCGACCAAGCTGGGACCAGTGGGCCGCCTCAAAAGCAGACGATGAACAGAAACAAGAGCATAGTCTTTACCTGCAATCGCAAGCGATCAGTTTTCAGCAGAACGTACAGAACCAACTTGCCCAACAACAACAATTAGCAGTTGCTCAACTTCAAATGCTCGCCGTATCCACGGGTGCAGTTGATCTTTGGGAAGTCTACATGTACCCCGGCCAAGGAGTCATGGGTTATCCGATCAATGTCGTCGTCTCCGCGAGAGATAGTTCTCAAGCGTCGATCCAAGCGGCAGCCCGAAATCCGGCTTACGTTGTCGGCCCAGTGAAAAAGCTGTCGCGAAGGCGATAGCTCGCGTCCATGGGAATAGGCGTCTTTGCCGGCGCTAGCGACGGGCCTGAGTTGTTGGGGCAATTTTGCGAAACTGCAGCCCGAGGTAAATGCCGTCGGTTCATGTAGCTCAAAAGAGAGTGACACTGAGCATATAGCTAGCTAGTGCTTTGACGCCGCAATCCTGCGGAAACGCAAAAGTGGTATACTTTGTCTGGTGGCTTGTTGGTGCTGAAAAATTATTGAATGCCGAGCGGAGTGGTTATGAAGGTTGGAGTTCCAAAAGAGACGTTTCCTGGCGAACGACGAGTCGCGATTTCTCCAGCCAGTTTGCCTGCATTGACCAAGTCGGGAATCGAAGTCGTCATTGAATCAGGGGCCGGTGAGTTAGCCGGTTATCCTGATTCTGCTTACACAACCAAAGGGGCAACAATCGTATCCAGCCGTGCTGCCGTTTTTGCTGCGGATGTGATTGCGCAGGTGCGAGCCGCTGGGGAAAATCTTACGAAGGGTTCGGATGATTTGCAGTGGATGCGACCAGGTCAATGGATCATTGCCAGCTGCGACGCATTGAGCAATCGAGAAGCGGTAGAGTCTATCGCGAAGACTGGGGCTTCCCTTTTCGCGCTCGAGTTGATCCCTAGAATCACGCGGGCACAGAGTATGGACATCCTTTCATCGCAAGCGACCATCGCCGGCTACCGAGCGGTGCTTACCGCCGCGATGGAATTGCACAAAATGTTTCCGATGATGATGACAGCAGCAGGCACTTTGACGGCTGCCAAAATCTTCATTCTCGGTGCAGGCGTCGCAGGCTTGCAAGCGATTGCGACCGCCAAGCGTATGGGTGGCATTGTCTATGGCTACGATTTGCGGACCGCTTGTCGCGAGCAAGTCGAGAGCTTGGGCGGTAAGTTTGTTGAGCTTAAAATTGGGAATACCAATTCCGAGGATAAAGGCGGATACGCCAAGGCAATGGACGAAGATTTTTACCGACAACAACGAGAGCAGCTTGCTCAAACCGTCTCGCAATGCGATGTCGTCATTACCACTGCTGCGATTCCCGGTCGAAAATCCCCATTGCTGGTTACGGCAGAAGCGGTTCGATCCATGCAGCCTGGATCGGTCGTCATCGATCTCGCTGCACAACGGGGCGGGAACTGTGCATTGACGGTCGCTGATCAACGCGTCGTTGATTCTGGAGTGACGATTCTCGGACCGACCAATATCGCCTCCGATGCTGCCTACCATGCCAGTTTGATGTTCGGAAATAACGTCACGAAATTTCTTCAAAATATGGTTAAAGCTGGCCAAGCTAATATTAACATGGAGGACGAAATCGTTCGTGAAACAATGGTTACACGCGATGGTCAAATCGTGCATCCCAAACTACAGAGCATGCCTCAAGCAGCGTAGGCTAGCGGCAAAAAGGAATCTAGCAAAGGAGCAATGAGCCGTACACGTACCGACGTAAACAAGTCAAAGCGTTCTGTTCAATGAATCGTAGTGGAACTCGCCAGAGTTCCAAGCACTGCAGGAATTCTGGCTAATTCCACTACGGTTAGTTCTCGTACTGACGTACGCATAAATCCCTTTTCCCAATACAAATCTCAATGAAAATCCAATTGCGCATCGTTGCATGGGGACTGTTTTGCCTTTGTGCCCAACCGATCTTTTCTCGAATCTGTTTCGCGCAAGAAAAGAGTCTCGGGCAGGAAAAGAAGACGCCAAGCGGAGCCCTGCAGACTGCGGCTGCAAAGGATCCCAAAGAGAAGGGGCCAGTGGTTCTCGCCACCCTATCCAACGATCCCGCGATGGGCGCTTTGATCTCTCAGTATTCGGCGGACCAAAGGACTGTCACCGCTCGATTTCGAATTCCATTGGACCCTATCGGTCAAGAGTATCGCAGTAAAATGCTCGCGAGCTGGGATTCGAAACTTGCAGCGATCGCATTCGAGAAACTCGACAAGGACAATCAGATCGATTGGCTAATGCTCGATGGCAAAATTCGGCATGATCGTGAATTATTGGAACGCAAAGAAGAGAGGAACAATGCCGCCAAACCGTTGCTTCCTTACAGTGACAAGTTGATGCAGTTCTGCGCTTCAAAGGAACATGGAACTCCGCTGACTGCCGAAGAAGCCGCAACGCTACTTGACGCCATCACTACGCAAGCAAACGAGTTGTCCAAAGCGTTGCAAAAGCCGAACAAAGATGGTGAGAAAAAAGATGCGACCCCGCCGATTCCTGCAACCGTAGCCATCGACGCCTCCGCGTTGCTCGACCAGTTTTCTCGCCAATTGCAAGATACACATCGGTATTACGAAGGGTATGATCCGCAATACACCTGGTGGTCCGCAAAGCCATTCGAAGCGACCAAACTAGCCATCGCAAACCACCGCAAAGCAATCCGCGAGAAGCTAGCCGGTCTAGATGATTCCGACAATGACAAGATCGTGGGAGTACCTATCGGTGACGCCGCATTGCTAAAAGAATTGCGGTACGCTTGGATCCCTTACACTCCCCAGGAACTCATCGCGATTGGCGAAAAGGAGATGCAATGGTGTGAAGATAGATTCAAAGAAGCTGCGACAGAACTCAAGCTCGACGGGGACTGGCGAAAAGCCCTTGAACAGGTCAAGTCATTGCATGTCGAACCGGGTGATCAACCGCGACTAATCCGCGAGCTTGCATGGGAAGCGATTCGCTTCTTGGAGGGAAACGATTTGGTTTCGGTTCCTGAAATGGCCAAGAACGGATGGCGAGTCGAGATGATGAGCCCAGAGGCTCAACGCGTCAACCCATACTTTCTCGGTGGCGACAACATCATCGTTTCGTTTCCTACGAGCAGCATGTCTCACAGTGAAAAACTAATGAGTCTCAAGAGCAACAACATCCATTTCTGTAGGGCTACCGTGCATCATGAACTGATCCCTGGTCATCATTTGCAGTACTATTCGCTCGCTCGTTACCGACCGTATCGCGAGCTCTTTACGTCCCCATTTTGGATGGAGGGCTGGGCTCTCTATTGGGAGATGGCGCTTTGGGACTTGGGCTTTGCTCAGTCACCCGAAGATCGCGTCGGCATGCTTTTCTGGCGAAAGCATCGCGCAGCTCGAATTCTCTTTTCGTTGAACTACCAGTCCGGCAAATGGACTGCAGACGAATGCGTCAAGTACTTGATCGATCGCGTTGGCCACGAGCCCAGCGCGGCTGCAGCCGAAGTGCGACGATCCATCGTCGGGGGATATGGTCCACTCTATCAAGCTGGGTATATGCTCGGCGGATTGCAGCTTCGATCATTGCATCGCGAAGTGGTCCAAGCTGGGAAGATGAGCAACCGGGAGTTCCACGATGCGGTGTTGCGCGAGAATTACATTCCCTGGGAACTGCTCCGTGCAAAGATGCTCGGCACGCCATTGACCACCAAGCAAGTGCCGAGTTGGAGATTCTATGATCGGTAAGTGCAGTACCGTTGACCTCAACTGTTTTCGAACTAGGTAACCTAAGCAGCCCTGCACAATTAAATGTGCAAAGCACGTAAGCGAGTCTCTCCGAAACTCGCAGAAATCAGCGTCTCGGAGAGACGCTGCTATGTGAATTGGACGAAGAAACCTCTGCGAAGGTGCTTAGATAAGTCGCTTAGGCGTTTATTTATTGGTACTGTATTGCAAAACGTCCCGATTGCGATTGGTATTTCGGGCAAAGGAAGCACGGCGGACGCTAGCAGCGTCCGCCTCTGGGCCACGGCCATTCGTCGCCGAGTGCATTTTGTTGCATCTCAGTCAGTTGGCGGATACCTTGCTTGGCAAGTTTGAGCAGGGATGCGAGTTCGTGATCGTCAAAAGTCGCTTCCTCTCCCGTTCCCTGGATTTCAATAAACTTGCCCGCGCCCGTCATAACTACGTTCATGTCGACGTCCGCGCGAACGTCTCGTGCGTAGTCCAAATCGAGTGATGGAACTCGATCCACGATACCTACACTTACCGCTGCTACGCTTCCACGAAGCGGATACTCCTCGATCGGCACACCGCGAAAAACGGAATTCACTGCGTCGACCAAAGCGATGAAGCCACCTGTGATAGCGGCCGTTCTTGTTCCACCATCGGCTTGCAAAACATCGCAGTCAATAGTTAGCGATCGTTCCCCCAGTTTGTCTAGATCGGCGACAGCACGAAAGGACCTACCGATCAGTCGTTGGATTTCCGTCGTGCGACCGTCCACTTTTCCAGCCCGTTCCCTCGCTTTGCGAGGAGTCGTGCTTCCGGGGAGCATGTTGTACTCGGCAGTGATCCAGCCTTTGCCGCGACCTGCCATCCAGTCAGGCACTTTTTTTTCGAGGCTCGCAGTGCAAAGGACGACTGTGTTTCCACATCGATATAGCACGCTGCCAGGTGTTTGTTCGGTGAAGTGACGTTGGACTGTAACGCGTCTAAGTTCTTCCATTAGCTCATGTTGCTTGGTTTGCGAGGCATATTGCGTGGGTAGGGGGGCGATTGCGGGGGGGGCGGTTCTAGCCCGTTTTCTTCACGCCACTGATCACGTTCCGAATCGGTAGCATAGTACTTGAGCCAGCCTTCCATGTCATTGTCTTGCAAGCAATGCCAATGCAAGAAATTCCGCTGCTCCGCAATACGCTTTTCGTACGCAGGCAAAATGTCACGCACGATCAAGCAGTACAATTGCCGATCGCTCAAATGATCCGTCAGAGCCAGAACGATGCGCTGCGTATAAAGTTGGGTAATCGTTTGCCAAAGTAGAGCGGTTAGATCTACATCGGTAAGCGATTCTGGCTTGGGGAGTTTTAATTCAGGCTCAAACCACTGGCTAATGGGGAGTGTCGGCGCACGCTCCCAAGCCAGGATCGAAGCCAAGAACTCGTTCTCTTCGACAAGCGACATGTGTCGGATCGAAACCAAGTCTACGGCTTCATCCAGATAGGGTTCGAGTTCGTCGCGAAGTTGAGCGTTGCGCATCAGCAACTCCACTTCACTTTCCATCGGCATCGGCAATTGCGACATGACCGCCTTACGTGGGTGAGAATCAAGAAATCGTTAGCGAGTACTAATTTATCCAGAGCCGAACCCCGATTGAAGAATCAACTTGAACGAATTCGCATTTGTCAAAGAGAAAATAAAAAGGAATCATGCAGAAGCGTTAAAACCAGAACAACTTAACGCAACTTCGAGTTACATGAACCGACGGCGCTAGCCGCGGGCCACGGTAAGGGATAAACGCGAAGCCTTTTTTCGATTTGCTGCCAACCGTTAGTCGATGCTGCAAACCTCTGGTAAAATGTTTCCCTGCGAGGCGTATCCCTCGCAAATCACTAAAAAAATCTTACGAAAGAGTCTTATGAGCGAGACGGTTACCATCGAGGGGGTTACGTTGACCCTCGGCAATCCAGTTTCGAATACGGCCAAGTGGATCGGCCAAATCGAACCATTGCGGCAGCTTGCCGCCTGCTGGTTGACCGTAGACGAAGTGGATTTACCGCTAACCCCCCGGTTGGTAGGTGTGCCAGGAGTAGGGAAGACCGCATTGGCCATGGCCGCGACCGCTGCCCGCGAGCAGGAGTTGTACATTTATCAATGCACCGCAGACACCAGACCGGAGGATTTATTGGTGACCCCGGTTCTCTCCAGCAATGGCAAGATCGCCTATCACGCTTCTCCGCTGGTGACCGCCATGATTCGAGGGGCTGTCTGTGTCCTTGACGAAGGGAATCGGATGAACGAAAAGTCCTGGGCTTCGCTAGCCCCATTGCTCGATCAACGACGCTATGTTGAATCGATTGTTGCTGGTATCACGATTGGAGCTCATCGAGAGTTCCGTTGCGCGGTGACCATGAATCAAGATGATTCGACCTACGAAATCCCAGACTATATTTTGAGCCGTTTGCAGCCAACGCTTCAAGTCGGATTCCCCAATCGCAAGGATGAGCTTGAGATACTCAAGTATCACTTGCCGTTCGCGGAGGCGGAAGTATTGGCGATGACGGTCGATTTTTTGCAGCATGCTCACTCATTGAAATTGGACTTCTCGGCGCGCGATGGCATCAATGTGTTGCGTTATGCAATTAAACGACTATCTCAACAGTCGGATCATCCAGTGGCCAAAGATCACGCTTGGCGAGAGGCCTTGCAGGCTTGTTTGGGTGATGAGGCGCTCGATCTGTCGGCTGCCGCTAAACGCAAGCAAAAAGCGGTTGGCGGAAATTCGCTCCCGATGGGGCTAGGAGATTTCTTTTTTGATCCCGAGGATCCCTTGCATCCAGAATCGTAAGTGGAACGGCAGAAGTGGCCCTGGATCAGTTAGGTGTTGGAGAGTATGCAAATCAATTGGTCTAAATTGCTGAAGTACGTCGTTTATGGAACCATTGCGATTCCATTGGCGATCGTTTCGCACGAGTTCGGACACTATTTTGCTTACGTGCTTTTTGGCGCCAGCAATGTGCGGTTGCATTCCGTTTCCGTATCGGCGGACGATACTAGCTTGAGCAATGTGCAAGCAGCGATCACGAGCAGCATCGGACCAGCGATTAGTTATCTGACCGCACTCTTTGCTTTTATTGTTACCCGAAAGAGGTACCAACCTTTTTGGATTATTTTGGCACTTGCAACCCCGATTGGCAGAGTAGTCAATTTTATCTACATCTACTTTCGATTGGCAGGCTACAAGCCAAATCCAAATTTCGACGAGTTCAACTTCAGCAAGCGCTTGGGGATAGAACCGCTTTGGATCGCTGTTCCAACCGCTGTCGTTGTGCTGATAATTTTCGGGCACTTCGTGAAGAAAGTATGGGACGAAGGTGGATTTGCTGAACTCGGACAAGTCGCACTTAGTTTGGCTGCCGGTTTGGTCGTATGGTCTGTCGTCGGCGGGTTGATATTGCCGTAAGTTTTCTGAGGCAGACTACTCCGGGCAAAGTTGTTTTACGAGCAGCCTGTCTTCATCAGGCTCGATCGATCTCATGACCAGCTCTAAGTGGTCGGATTGAACGTTGGTCCAAACGGGTAACTCGTTGGCTGCGAATTGTTCTGCCATAGCAGATGGACTCATTGATTTTGGATGTAGTTGAATGGTGCTTGAGTTCAATCGCAGACTGCTCCAAACCCCAGCTCCAATGCGACATGTTTTGCTGGAAGCTACGACTCGTTCAAGCAACGGGGAGGCCGAAAGTTGCACGACCAGCCTGTCCGCCCGATTTTGAAGGTTTTCAATACTGGTTGAAAGGGATGCCCCGATCGGTAACTGCTTCCATTGTTCGTAGGACTCTGAGGATTCGAGTGTTCGAAGCAAGCCTGCTTTGGTAACACTCGAGGCGTTCATTCCAATCGATTCAGCAATCTTCAGTACACTCTCCATCGCCCCCTGTTTTCCAAGAATGATGCCGCACTCAGGACCTCCGAGGAGTGCATCGCCTGGGATAATTATGAGGTCAACGCCGTGGTCCCAGCGGTTGGAGATTACTTGGCTATCCAGACCGATCCCGGCCAAGTCATGAATCGAACCGTCCATCAGGATTTCAACAATACTTGCTGCCGATTGTTTTGACGCGGCGATCGCTCGAGAGCGGTGTTCGGAACGCAACTCCGCTGGAAGTGAGTTTGGAGAAGCGATCAACAATAGATGGCCGTTTTCTTTCATTCCCTCCTCCAAGTCGACGGAGGTGCAGTCGTGATTCGAGCCAATCTCGGTCGTCAGTGCATTGGCTTGATCCAGGATACTTCTCACATTTCCTCCTTGGATAGCACCCGCCTGTGGCAATCGGATGCAATCGACACGAGGTAGGATCCATCTTTTTGGTTCTCTTGAAACGTTATTTGCGAGGGCGACGAGATAGAGCGCGAGCGGCATGCTTGGTGCAACTAAAACCGACTGCGCGCTGGTAAGTCCAATCAGCAGGTTTCGAAGCTTTTGATCCAGCTTGATCGACTCTGCGTAGCGGCTTTCTATATGGTTCATTTGGGAGATCGCTTCGTTGCACAATCGATGTGTGCACCAACGACTGGAGAAAAGTTCGCCAGTAGCATTGATCCCTGGCAGCAGTCCCGGTTGCGCATTGCGAAGCCAAGGTTCCGATGCGCTTTCCATCCACCGACCGGCTTGCTGCAATATCTGCTGGATATTGCCAGCTTGGAACGGATCCTTGATTCCGATCTTTTGTGCCGCCTCCTTCATCGCATTGACCAGAGTAGGTTGAGAAACCAATTGCGACAGCTGCTTGATCGTCTCAACCGGTAAAAAATCTTTGAAGGGAATGGGGAATCGCATTCGAATGTTTAACCGCCAATTATTTTGCATTGCTGGAAACCAGTGGCATCGGCTTCTAGCCTACCACTACCTATCGTACGGGCAATCGTACCTGAAAACCGCCTCGATTCCGAGCCTTAAGTCATCGGCAGGCTGAGAGGTATCGATTGTCGTTGGGGACTCATGTCCGGGACAAATGAACGGACGGGGACAATGGTCCCATCCTACGATACAATATCTTTGGCTACATCCACATCTCATCCGGAATTCTGCTCATATGACATCTGCGAAAAATGTACTTGGGACTAGTATTCAGCCTTGTTCGATCAATCCGTTAACAGGTTTTTTTCGAGACGGCTGCTGCCGTTCGGGAGCGGATGATCAAGGGCTGCATCTGGTTTGCGCTGAAATGACCAAGGAGTTTTTGGAATTTTCTCGGGAAGCCGGAAACGATTTGATTACTCCTGTACCGGTTTTTCAATTCCCAGGGCTTAAGCCTGGAGATAGATGGTGTTTGTGTGTACAAAGATGGAAACAGGCATTCCAGGCAGGGATTGCGCCCAAGATCATCTTAGAATCAACGCACATCTCGACGCTTGAATTTGTCGACCTCGAAGACTTACAAACACACTCGGTCCCAATCTAATCGGTTTCAAAAATCTGAATGAACGCGTTATTTCTAGAGCACCTGGCATCCACCAACCAATCCATTCGCGACGCTGGAACCTTTAAGAATGAGCGGGTAATCGATTCCGCGCAGGGCACATTGGTTCGCATCGCCGATGGCCGTGAGTTGCTCAATATGTGCGCGAATAACTATCTTGGGTTGGCGCAGCATCCCAGTGTGCGACAAGCTGCGAACGATGCCCTCGCGCGATGGGGCTATGGGTTGGCTTCCGTGCGTTTCATCTGTGGAACGCAAACCATCCATAAAGATCTCGAGCAACGCTTGAGCCGCTTTTTGGGGATGCAAGACACCATCCTGTACAATTCTTGCTGGGATGCAAATGGTGGGCTTTTTGAAACTATCCTCGGCCCGGAGGACGCGATCATTTCCGATGAACTAAACCATGCCAGCATTATCGATGGCATTCGATTGTGCAAAGCCCAGAGGCACCGGTATTTAAACAACAACATGGATGACCTAAAAGCCAAATTGGAGGCATCCAAGTCAGCGCGATTCCGTTTGATTGCTACCGATGGGATTTTTTCGATGGATGGTACGATCGCCAATTTGGCCGCCATCTGCGAATTGGCGGACCAGTACGATGCGATGGTGATGGTCGATGATTCGCACGCGGTTGGGTTTGTCGGTCCGCGTGGACGAGGCACCCACGAGCATTGTGGCGTGATGGATCGCGTGGATATCATGACCGGTACGCTTGGTAAAGCGCTTGGCGGTGCCAGTGGTGGGTATACGGCCGGCAATTCAGAAATGATTGATTTGCTGCGGCAACGTTCGCGAACCTATTTATTCTCAAACACCATAGCGCCCCCAATCGTCGCTGGATCCATCCGAGCGCTGGAATTACTGGAGGAATCGACTCGATTGCGGGACACCCTCGAGTCCAATACGGCTCTCTTTCGCGATGAGATGCTACGTTTTGGACTAAATATTTTGCCCGGCTCTCACCCGATTGTACCGGTCATGCTCGGAGACGCCGCCAAAGCTGCAGCAGTAGCTAAAGCGATGCTCGACGACGGAATCTATGTGATAGCATTCTCGTATCCCGTGGTTCCACAGGGCAAGGCACGGATTCGAACTCAGGTTTCGGCAGCGCATTCCCATGATCAACTTCGCGAGGCTGCCCTTTCTTTTTCCAAGCGGGCAAGCTAATAAGGTTGTAGGGCGCTCGGCAGGCTTTGAGGTAAGAGCTGTGTATTTTGGACCATTTACCCGGACGGAATAACGGACGAGACCATGGTCTTGTCGCACGGCACTTTTCATACTTCCGATCGCCAAAAAAGTTGTGAGGGATCACCGAATTCCCCGCCGCTTGGCCCATCCCCCCCTTTTTCATTTTGGGATGGTTACTACTTTATGGATATTCAACTGTGATTTTCGAGCAGCGATTTCTAATGCTCAGGAAAACGAACTGAGGACCGAATGAACTCTTACAACTTAACTCACCTCAAGCAATTGGAAGCGGAAAGCATCCATATTATTCGCGAGGTGGCTGCGGAATTCAAAAAGCCGGTCATGCTCTACTCGGTAGGCAAAGACTCGGCAGTCATGACGCATTTAGCCCTGAAGGCTTTTTATCCGGCAAAGCCACCCTTTCCTTTCCTGCACGTGGATACGACATGGAAGTTCAAGGAGATGATTCGGTTTCGGGATAACTACGTCAAAAACGTTCTCGGTATCGAATTGCTCGTTCATATCAATCACGAAGGGCTAAAGCTAGGAATCGATCCCTCCGAGAATAGCGAAAAGCACACCGAGGTAATGAAGACGGATTCACTTAAGAAAGCGCTCAATCTGCACGGCTTCGATGCGGCTTTTGGTGGGGCCCGCCGGGACGAGGAGAAGTCCCGCGCCAAGGAGCGAGTTTTTTCGTTCCGCGACAAGTTCCATCGATGGGATCCCAAAAACCAAAGGCCTGAACTTTGGAATCTCTACAACTCACGAGTCAATCCGAGCGAGAGTATCCGCGTCTTTCCTCTTTCTAACTGGACTGAATTGGACGTTTGGCAATACATCTATCTGGACAAGATCCCGATTCCCGACCTGTACTTTGCCAAAATGTTGCCAGTTGTTCAACGCAATGGAACATTGATTCATCTCAATGACGATCGCTTGCAGCTTCGGCCAGGCGAAGTTGTCGAACACAAAATGGTAAGGTTCCGAACTTTGGGTTGTTACCCCCTGACCGGAGCGGTGGAATCCACCGCGACGACACTGCCTGAGATTATTCAAGAGATGCTGCTAACAAAGACTTCGGAACGCCAAGGACGGGTCATCGATCAAGATGGTGGTGGTGCCGGTATGGAACTCAAAAAGACGCAGGGATACTTCTAGTTATGTCTCACCAAAGCGATTTGATTGCCGAAAATATTTTGGCCTACCTCGACCAGCACGAACGCAAAGAGCTTCTTCGTTTCATCACTTGCG
>JBBRGW010000026.1:0-16851 GCA_038223525.1 Pirellulales bacterium | reverse complement strand
AAGTCATAAGACTCGATGCGTTTAGTTAGTATGGCTTGTCGCTCTTTGTCAATAAGTTTTTTGCCCTTGAGCACTTCGGCAAGCTGCCAACATTGGTCGCGATTGAAGCAGAAAACCAAGCCGGGAGTTCGACGTTTCGCTTCGTCTCCTTCGGCAATCCGCTCGAGATGCTCGTCCAGATAAGCGTCGTCGACCCATTCGAACTGCAGCGGGACCTTGCGGTCTGTACTTTGCACCAGTTCCATATTGCGACTATGGGCACGCATGAGCCAGCTACAAAACTCGACACTGTTGCCAATCGTCGCAGAGAGCAACATGATGCGAGTGTGACGCGGTAGCATTCCGAGGCTCAACTCCCAAACAATCCCGCGTTCTGGATCGTTAAACGAATGGAATTCGTCCATTACTACTGAGGAAACCGAATCAAACGACTCCGGATCCTGCATCAATCGATTGAGCAAGATTTCGGCAACGACGACGAGCACTGGGGCGTCCGGATTGACCCGCCGATTGCCAGTAACCAAGCCGATGCTGTTGGCAGGATACCCCCACCGAACTGCCGTTTCTTGGATCTCCGTCAGTTTCTGATCGGTCAATGCGATCAACGGAGTGGTGTAGTAACATTTCTTACCCGTCCGAAGCGCTTCATAGATGGCCGCTTCGGCAATTAGTGTTTTACCTGTTCCGGTCGGTGCGCAGACCAACATCCCCTGTTCGCAAGCAAACCAAGTCAGCAAGGCTTCTTCTTGAACGGGGTATGGCGGGTAAAGTAGTCGATCGAGATATTCGGATGCGAGTGTGTCTCGATCAACTGGCTGGCTAGGTATTTCTTGGCTCATGCTTTGGCATTGTAAGCATGAACGTCAAAATTGGCGCTGGCTGTTTGATGTGCAAAATCATAGTTATACGACGCTCCGCGTCGTGATTATTGCGACGAGGAACGTCGCACAACGATGAGAGGCTTGTATAATACCCGCCAACCCATCAATTAAACCCATGAACAAATCCACCCTGAAGTCGAGAATCTTTATGCGTCCAACCCTTTACTTCTTGACGTTATTCCTATCCGAAATTCTCTTCCTCGGTACAGGCACTGCCCAAGACGCAAAGCCTTGCCAACAAGCCCATGCGCACAATGACTACCTGCATACGCGACCGCTGCTCGATGCCTTACACCATGGCTTTTGCAGCGTGGAAGCGGACATTTTTCTGGTCGATGGCAAACTACTGGTGGCCCATACCAAGGCGGAATTGTCGCCCGAGCGATCGCTTCGATCTTTGTATTTGGACCCGCTAAGAGCCCGCATTCAGAACAACGGTGGCAAAGTGCAACCAGGTATTGCCACCTTTACTCTCATGATCGATATCAAGACCGACGGCGCGAGCACTTATAGATCGCTCCATACCCTCCTTTCCGAATACCGAGATATTTTCTCGTATGTGGAAAACGGCAAGGAACATCCGGGCGCAGTAACTGCGATCGTGAGCGGCAATCGTGCAACCGAGTTGATTGCGGCAGAGGAAGTGCGATACGTCGGAATAGATGGCCGATTGTCGGATCTCGATAGCGAATCTGCTAGTCACTTGATGCCGTTGATCAGCGACAACTGGTCGTCCCATTTCAAATGGCGAGGAGTCGGCGAGTTGCCGACAGACGACAAACAAAAACTAATCTCCATTTTGGAGAAAGCGCACAAGAAAAATCGCCGCGTGCGTTTTTGGGCAACAGCAGATAATCAGTTGGTTTGGGCAGCACTCAAAGAAGCCGGTGTCGATATGATTAACACCGACGATTTGCCAGGACTCAGCAGGTTTTTGCGTGCGGAAAATCCGTAATGGCGTCGGAGGCTAGTAGCGTCCGCCACGAGTCACGACCGAGTACCCCAACGCATCCACAGAATTGTCGGGAGCAAGCCAGCGAGTACCAGCGCTAACGCTAGACCAGATTCTCTGTTCTTGATCCCATAATGTAGCAGTTCGAACATCCGCATGGCTACGGTCGTTACTTGTGGAGGTTGGACTAGCAGATAGCTGGACAAGTCAGCGAACGCAACAAAAAACGAAACAATAGGCGCCAGTACCAACGGAGCCCGCAATGCGATGCAGAGAATCCAAAGTCGAGTGGCCAACGGCAGGCCTCTGTCCATGAGGAGCAATCGTTCATTCTTCTTTTGATAACGGTCCCTTGCCAGCCATAAGATGCCAAACACGATAGGCAGACAACGGCTTTGCAATGCCAGAATAGGGCCGCATAGAGTCCGATCGGCCAGAAAGCCTACCCACTCCGGTTCGCGTCGATCAAATAGCCAAATGACGAAAAGATTTACCATCGGACCTGGGATTGCGAGCAAGCAGACCATCAGTCCGATCGCGATCTGTGAGGACCATTTGGCTCGCGTGCAACACAACAGCCCCAAACAGAGCAGCACGGCCAATCCGGATGCGTACAAACTAAGTTGCATGCTCCAGCCTATCTCGATGGAAAAGGTTCTCGACTGCGAGATCGAATGAAGTAGAACCCATGGCGACCAGCTCCGGCGGAGTTGATCGTTGTCCATAGTCGCAATCCAACCGGCTTTGACGATCAAGTTGAGGAGAGGGATCAAAGCAACCACTGAGACTACGCTCCAACCGAGCATTGCCCCGGCCCAACGAGCCAATCCTTGTAACTCGAAAGCTTCATTGCTCGCGGAGGATTCGGACTCACTGGACTCTTTACCTAGTCGCGATTGCATAAAATAAATCAAAGCCCACGCGATCATCCCAATAAAAATGGCAAACGAACACGCCAGGGCGATTGTGCTTGCGTCGAGATCATCGAATTGAACTTGCCGGTAGACCGTTTCGGTGATCGTCGGCACTTGGAAAAGGTTGGTCACAACCATATCGTTTCCCGTCATTGCGATGCTCCAAACTGCACCTGCCGCGATCCATGGCCATATCTTAGGGACGAGCACGTAGAGCATGGCCACCCAGGGCCCGAAATCGAGCAACGCTTGCCTAGTGCTCGCGTCAAACGAACGCCGGATACCTAAAACGCAAAGCAAATAGCATACGGGTGCCATCGCCATGGACTGTATCCAAACCACCGATGCGATGGCCGTGGTGGGAGACATGGCCGCGGCAACTTGGCTCAATCGGAACCAACCGGTCACGCCAAATCCGGCGCTCCAAGCCGTCGCTTGCACATAGACGGGTACAAAAACCAAACTGAGCATGACGGAGGACATCCATCGATGCAAAGGGACTCGAAAACAGGCAGTCAATAGAGCCAGGGTCAGGCCAAGCAGTCCAGCGAAGGCGGAGGTCCCAAGACATACCAGGAGCGTGTTGAAAAAAGGTTGGCTCAAGTAACCGTCAACCTCGCCGCGGTCAAAACAGCTTGAACCATCCCTGAGGACTCCGCTCGATTCTGCCAAGCGATATCGTGTGCGGTCCCATGCGCGACGCTGGTGCGAATGATGGGCAACCCAAGGGTCACATTGACGGCGTCAAACATGTCCAGCAATTTCAATGCAATGTGCCCTTGGTCATGATACATGGCTACGACGGCATCGTAAGCTCCATCGACCGCTTTGGGCATCAGCGTATCGGTTGGAAGTGGTCCCTCCACATCGATATGGCTTTCTCTTGCCCTGAGTACAGCGGGGCCGATGATGGTCTGCTCCTCGAACCCGAATCGTCCACTTTCTCCAGCGTGCGGATTGAGAGCTGCCACCGCGATGCGAGGAGCGTACGTTAATCCTAAAGCCTTTCGGATCCGCGTGAAGACATGATGGGCAAGCCGGATTTTCTCGTCAATGTTTTCAATAGTGATAAACTGAAACACATCTCTCAGCGCCATATGCAATGTCACATGAACGACGCCGAAGCCTGCCTGGCCGCCATGCCGTGGTCGACCGGGCGGCAAATACAGCATCATGGCATGTTCCGCAACACCGCAAAGATGGGCTAGAAGTTCGGTATGCCCAGGCCAGTCATGACCGGCTTCAAGCAATGCGACTTTATGCAGCGGCGCAGTAACGATCGCATCCATTTCGCCATGGATCGCTAACTCAGCGGCTCGTACGAGACAATCGAAGGCGAGTTGCCCACCACGCTTGTCTACGATCGGCTTAGTCGCCGCATCGGCTTCCGGATTGCCTGTCGTTAGGCAATAAAGCGAGCGAGCTTTGTTCGAAGCCGTCTGCGTTGAATGGTTTCTCCATTGCTCGACGGATTCAATAGCGATGACATCCAGTGCCAACGATGAGGAGAGTGCGGCTTGTTCAAGAATTGCAGGTCGGCCCAATACCAAGGGGTTGCACCATGGATCCAAAAGCCCGCTGGCAATCGACTTGACGATAACTTCAGGGCCTACGCCGGTTGGGTCACCGATGGTTATCGCGATAGAAGGCTTTTTGGGATCGTACATGTCAGTGTTTCGAGGAGTTGACGATCTTTGCTTTCTCGATGGCTTTCGCAAGGGCTTGGGGTGGAACCGCTGCGCGCCAAACGTCGACCACTTTCCCCTCTCCGTCCAATACGAGCGTGGTCGGATAAGAGAATCCGCCAGCAGTCATCAGTTGACTGATGCGGGCTCTTGAGAATTCCACGGGGTCAAAATAGACGGGCAGATCGCTCGCATCCATGTTTTGCAAAAATTTGTTGGTGTAGAAGTGAAGCGCATCTTTGGTTTCGTTAACCTTATTGCTACTCGCAATGCTGGCAAACAGGACGCTTTTATCTTCGGAATAACTTCGCTGAGTTGCCACAAACTCAGGCATTTCTGCGGCGCAGTCTTTGCACCAAAATCCCCAAAAATGCAACACAACTACCTTGCCCCGCATATCGGCGTCGGTGATCGGCTTCTCAGCGTTCAGCAATGGTTGAATGTCCAATTCCGTGATGGTTTGGCCGATGATCCGAGCCTTTTCGCGGCCGATTACCAGCAGAACACAGATGCCGGTCACCATGAACAAACCAGCTAAAAGCAGAGGGACGATAGCAGGAGTAGAGCGTTTGACAGGCTGAGATTTAGTAACGTTGGAGTCTTCGGTTTGCGACATGATTGCCATCGAAAGCTATCGTTTGAGTTGTTCATCCAAAAGGCGAGAGTTGGATTATAAGCATTCCAGTGTAGTCGCGAAGGCAAATGCATGCGATCTCAAAAGGGCCGTCAAGTACGAACGCCATTCGAGAATATAGATACCAGCGGGTTGAACTATTGTTGGCATCCTGCGAAAATGACGATTCGTCGATCTTCGGACTGAGCAGCCTACTTCATGCGGAACAACTCAAGTTATGCGATGCCCTTATTGCTACAGCGACAACGATGGAGTCCGGGACTCCCGCATTGTTGAGGATGGCAAAGCGATCCGCAGAAGGAGATTTTGCAACCATTGCCGGCGACGGTTTACGACTTACGAACGAGTAGAAGGTTTGTTGCAGGTTCGCAAGCGGGACCAAACGCATCAAGACTTCAGTCGCGTCAAAATTGAGCGGGGGCTCAGGGCCGCTTGTTGGAAGCGAAAAATCGACGCGGAGGAAATTCAAAAGCTGGCCGGCGAGATCGAATCGCATATCTTGGACAACTACGAAAAAGAAGTGACCAGTGAGGAGATCGGCAATTTGTGCATGGAGTTTTTGCGAGAAGTGGATCAAGTGGCATTTGTGCGCTTTGCGAGCGTCTATCGCAGCTTCAGCGATGCACAAGACTTCGTTGATGAACTAACCCCTATTCTCAAACTCAAAGCAAAGTCGAGAAAGAAGAATTCGACAACGACGGATGTCGAGCTTTGATGCTGCCCCAAAACGACGTTTTAGGCGATCGGCTGAATGAAAAGTACCGTAGGATGGGACCAATGTCCCGTCCGTTGATTCGTTCGGGACAATGGTCCCAAACTACGACTGGTATAACACAGCCTGCCGCTCGCCTTATGAACATCGTCTCGAACCGTATCCTTCGAATCGCATTGCTTGTTTGCTCGTTAATACTGACTGCGACTGTGATCGCGTCTGCAACAAACCCCGTCGCAAACGGCGATTGGCCGCAATGGCGTGGCCCCAATCGCGATGGTCAGGCTGCTCCTCAGTCGTTGCTCAAAGAATGGCCGACCAATGGGCCAAAGTTGTTGTGGAGCGTTAGCAATGCCGGTCTAGGCTACTCCGGTGTATCCGTCGAAGGTGACAAACTATACACACTCGGAAGAAGAGATGCTAACAACCTGATGATTTGTTTGGACGCAAACACAGGGACTGAGATTTGGAATGCAGTTCTCGGTCGCGGTGCAACCTCCAATGACTACAACATTGGCTGGGGTGATGGTCCACGCAGTTCGGCAACCATCGACTGTGAGTTTGTATATGGACTTTCAGATATCGGTGACTTGGGCTGCTTTCGGAAATCGGATGGCAAACCCGTTTGGGCCGTGAATCTGATTTCCGAATTTGGAGGAGGTGTTCCAAAGTGGGGATACAGTGAGTCCGTCCTTATTGACGGAGAAAGATTGATCGTTACCCCTGGCGGACGTAATTTTTTGGTCGGCTTGGACAAGAAAACCGGTAAGAAAGTGTGGACTTCGGAATTTGCTGCGGATGCTCAATACGTTTCGGTGCTGAAGCATATTTTCGGTGGCGTACCGGTTTATCTGACCGCCTGCGAGAAGGGGCTTGTGGGGATCCATTGTGAAACTGGCAAGTTATTGTTTACGAACGAAAAAACCGGCAACGGTACTGCCGTTATTTCAACTGCCATCGTTTCTGGAAATTTGATCTACCATTCCTCCGCTTACAAAGCAGGCAATGTTGCGGTGAAAATCACGGTGAACGAAGGGGTTCTCAGCGCTGAACAGGTCTACCACCAATCCAAGGAGAGCATGGAAAATCATCATGGCGGATACGTTCTACACGATGGCGCCATCATCGGATTTAGCAAAGCATTGCGCGGTGTGTGGATGGCTCAGGACTTAGCGACGGGAAAAGTCCTTTGGTCCAAAAAGGTTGGCAAACCGATGTCGGGATCGATCGCATTCGCGGACGGACTGGCTTATTGCTATGACGACCAAGAAGGAATCTGTGTGCTCGCTGAAGTGACCAGAGCTGGATTCAAAGAACTTGGCCAACTCACGATCCCGGAACAAACCTCCTCGGATCGAAAGCAAGGAGCGATATGGAGCCATCCTGTGATCGCCGGCCAAAAACTGTTTCTGCGTGACCAAGAGAAAATCTTCGCCTACGATATCGCGGGCAAGTAACCTAGTGTTGTGAGCGGCAAAGCGTAAGCCGCCGATTCCTAGCTAAACCTGCGGCTAGCGCCCAATCGCTCAGCTGTAACCCAGTTTGTGACCCCTTATTTCCTCTTCAACATAGTGAGTCAATCTTGAGATTCTACCATCGACTTGTTGCCCTCGTCTGCGTCTGTGCGATGCTCGCTTTGCATGGCTGCCGCATTGCTCAATGCCAAGAAACCGTCACCGAATCGGCTGACGGAAAAATCACCTTGATTTCAGAGGAATACAAATTTACCGAAGGGCCAGCTGTGGATGAACAAGGGAACGTGTTCTTTACGGATCAGCCCAACGACCGCATCATGAAAGTCGACTTGAACGGAAAGGTCACGGAGTTCTTGAAGCCGGCGGGGAGAAGCAATGGAATGTTCTTCGCGCCCGATGGGAAACTCATCGCATGCGCTGACGAGAAGAACGAGATGTGGGAAATTGCCGCCGACAAATCGCACCGAGTTCTTTTCAGTAGCTTCGAAGATAAGAATCTCAATGGCCCCAACGATGTTTGGGTCGATTCGAACGGCACCATGTATTTTACCGATCCATACTATCAGCGACCATGGTGGACGCATCAATCCAAGCCCCAGGCCAAGCAAGCGATTTATCGAGTCGATCGCGATGGGGCGAACGTCACACGGATGGATGACGCCCTGGTTCAACCAAACGGCATCGTCGGGGACGCCAAGCGACGATTGCTATATGTCGCCGATATCGGTGACTCCAAGACCTACCAGTATACGATTGCCAACGATGGAACGCTCCTCGACCGCAAGCTGTTTTGCTCGAGCGGCTCGGATGGAATGACCCTGGACGAAAAAGGAAACCTGTATCTAACCGGCAAAAAAGGAGTCATGGTCTTCAACAAAGAAGGAAAGGAAATTCAAATCATTGCGGTCCCTGAAAACTGGACCGCCAACGTTTGCATCGGTGGTAAAGATCGCAAAACGCTCTACATCACCGCATCGGACTCGCTTTACAGCGTTCGACTAAAGTTCGCAGGGCTAGGAAAATAATCGCGTAGTCCTTTATTCGGAAGAGCATAGTTGCACGACGCTCCTAGGCTGTGGTTTTATTGTTGTCGCCTTTCGCTCCGCGAAAGTACGCTTGATTAACGCATCTTTTGCGGAGCAAAAGGCGACAATGTTTCGCTCTTCGCGAATAAAATTACAGCCTTTCCGCGTCGTCGCTCATTGGACACGGAGCGTGGCATAACTAAGAGAAAACGAAAGCCGGGACAAACACCCAAACGGCTACGGATTCCACCACTTGTCTAATTTGCTTTTTAACTCCGCGACGGTCGCTTGGTTCGTATCCGCAAGGTTGCGAACCTCGGTCGGATCCGAATCCAGCTCGTAGAGTTCTTCCATTCCCTTTTCAATCGCCGAATGAGGGAGGATCAGCTTGCGATTGCCGTCGATGACCCATCGCCACCTCAAGCTCTTCGATGGGACATCGAGGTCGTTCGAGTTATGAGCGAAACACTCGCCAAAAAGTGTTTTGCGAGATTCGACAGCAGCAGTATCGAGCAAGTTGATTCCGGGAAGCGACGGATCGGAGGGCAACCCCAATGCGCTTCGCAAAGTTGGCATCAGGTCGATCGACTGAGCCAACTCGTTTGACATTTTTGGAGCTATCTTCTTGGGCCAGTGCACCATAATGGGCGTTCTCAATCCACCATCGTATTGTGACTGCTTCGACTTGGGCGCGTAGCGTGCATTGTCAGGGCTTTGGATCCAGCCATTGTCTGCGATGTAAACGATGATCGTGTTTTCGAGTTGGCCACGCTCCTGGAGACTGTCCATCAACTGCCCGATCGATTCGTCAAACCACTCGATCATCGCCCAGTACTTTGCGATGTGAATAGAATCGGTTTTGTCTTTGTACTTTTCGAGCAATCGTTCCGGTGGCGTGTGCGGATCGTGTGGCATGAGAGGTGCATACCAAATCATGAACGGGTTTTTGGACGCAACGCACTTATCCATAAAGGATGTAATGGGCTCCATGGTCTTGCGACCGATTACTAGCCCCTCATCGCCATGCCTTCCACCTTTGGTCATGCCGTCGGTGAAACCTCCGCGAGTGAAATCACCTTGCCACCATTTGCCCGTTTGCAATGACAGGTAGCCATTCTCTTTAAGAAGCTTTGGCAGCGTGACGCATTCCTCCAGATGCTTGTTCATCCGCTCTCGCCCTTTTTGAAATTCGGGGGAACGGTTGAAGACTGCATTGGTCATGCCTGCTGGAATCGGCGGGTCATTGGAGGTGATTTTGTTTTGATGGGGGTACAAGCCGGTGATGATACTGGCCAAGCTCGGACAGCAAAGACTGGACGTCACATAGCCTCGTCGAAAGGTCAAACTGCCTTTCGCTAAGCGGTCGATGTTTGGGGTTTGGATCACCTTGTGCCCCATGAACCCATAGTCCGTCCACGCGTGGTCGTCCGAGATGATCATGACCACGTTGGGCCGATCGTCTGCAAACAGTGCATTCGATGCCAAACAAAAAAGAACACACACAATAAGAAATGCAATTGCTTTCACAGGAATCTCCTTATTTTCAAACGAGGGAGTACGAGGAAGTAGGGTGGTAGGCAATTTCTCGGTAAAGTAAACCAATTACGATACAGTAACGATGCACCGAAAAAAAATCGGTGGCATTCGTATTTCGGAATCGATCTTCAGAATAATTCGAATCGAGTACAAGTTTACGGTTTTACGCCGGGGGAGGCGGACACTTAACCTAGCCTGAACCGACCAACCACGCCACAAGCCCCCAGTCGTTGCGGACGAGATTCCCCTTCCCTAAAAGGCCTTTTCGGTAAGGAAAATGAGGGCATGCGAAGCTTGCGTGAATTTCGCGTTGTGACTCATGACAATTTGGATTTTGGATGCGATACTGCCGCACCTACTTTTTGCAACTCACAAAACGAAAAACGAAGGTCCGGCCGACATGATTTCTCTAGTGGTACTAATTGTTTGCTTCATTGACCCAAAGAGCCCCATCGTGATTGCACATCGAGGTGCGAGTGGGTACGTGATCGAGCATACCGAAGCTTCTAAAACCCTTGCTCATGCCCAAGGAGCCGATTACATAGAGCAAGATGTTGTCCTGAGTAAAGATGCCGAATTCATCGTTACACACGATATCACCATGGAAGAGACAACCGACGTTGAAGAGCTTTATCCTACACGGGCACGCAATGACGGACGATTCTACTTTGCTGACTTTGATTGGTCAGAGATTAGGACGTTGACCATGCACGAACGAACGGGACGGAATTCGAATGCCCCGGCATTGCCGAATCGATTCCCGTTTATTGCTGGACAGCGAGTCATGAAGCTTTCCGACGAGATCCAGCTTCTACAAGGGCTCAATAAGACCCTAGGCAAAAAGACTGGCTTGTACATCGAGCTCAAAGGAGCTGCGTTTCACAAGAAGCAATTTGGTTACCCCATGGGCGAATCGCTGCTGAAGCTTCTCGCAAAGTACGGGATCGAAGATTCATCCTACCCATGCTACCTTCAATGTTTCGAACCCGACGAACTGAGGGACCTGCACGATCGACTGAATTGCAAACTCCCTTTGATTCAACTGCTTGGTCGGAAACCATCGGATACAGACCTTGCAGATACAAAGAGCTACGCAGTAGGCATTGGTCCGTCGATTGAGATGTTGGCAACCCGAAATGAGAAAGGGGAAGTTGTCTCAACGGGTGTCGTCGAAATGGCCAAGACGCTGGGGCTCCTCGTCCATCCCTACACTGTTCGCAAACACCAACAGCCCACTTGGTCATTGTCTCTCGACGAAACACATCGGTTTTTGATCGACGAGCTCAAGGTGGATGGTTTCTTTACCGACTATCCCGACCTTGGCGTCTCTGCCGTCGGTCTGAAACGATAGTGAAGTTGCCACCGAACTCATTCCGTTGAACGATTTCCGCTTAAAACAAATCATTGACCGGAACACGGAAACCATCAATGAGTTTGGAGCAAGCGATATCGTTTCTCCGAAACTCGCCCATCTGTTGGTACTCTTGCCCTACTAAAGTGAGGACGAGTATCGACTGGTTCATCGGGTCAACAATCCAATATTCATCAATGCCAGCGGCGGCGTAGTCGCGCCTTTTGTCTTCCAAATCGCGGCTACGACTTTTAGGACCATTACTGACGACCTCCATAACTAGATCGGCGCCAAGCCAGTATTCATCGCGAACGAATTGTTCGTTGGCAGATGAAGCAAAAACGATATCCGGTTCTCGAAACATACCCGGTCTCAATTGCACGCGAAGCGGTGCCATGAGCGCCGTACCTAAATGTCGCTCTCGAACGAACTCGGAAAGAAAACGTATCAGGCAAAGGACTATCTGTTGGTGAGAGGTCGTTGGCAATTCGAGTATCTCCAATCGACCGTCTGTCAATTCAACTAGTTGCGTTAAGTCATCGGTCAACTCCAAGTACTTGGAATCACTCCATTGACCTTGATGCGGGAAAAGGTAAGCGATGTCCCAAGTTAGTTCAGGTGATTCCGGAACAATTGCCACAATTCAATTCCCCACAAACGTTGCATGCCAACGATGCGCCCCCAGTTAGATCAATGCCACAATTACAGCATTGTAAACCACACCCCAACAACCCGCCACAAGTTCATCAACAAATCTAATTTCGAAGTTTCGGGAATAGTTTTCTCGGACTTTATTCCGGTCATACCAATTGCTGGCTCATTGCGAACCAAAGCTGCACGAAGCCGAGCTCACTGTTCGGTCCACTTGGCGAGACGCTTAGCGGACACAGCCGACAAAAGTCGAGGTAGGTTGGGACCGTTGTCCCGACCAAGAGAAAATTCGTTGCAAATTCCAATAAGCTCGGGACAGATGGTCCCAAGCTACGGACAGAAAGTGACTTTTGTCGGCTGTGTCTTAGAGTTTGGCCTACCGGCAATTCCCGGCCATTGCTCCGCAACTGCCACCGCGGTAGACCATGCGCGATCCACCGTTTTCTAGCAAAGGGTTTCACAATGGAGCAAATTCGGGCTCGATTGATGTAAAACCGTTGGCTTTGTGGAGATTGGTTCCGCGTTGTTTACGCAATGCGTTTAGGAAGCCGCCAAACTCAGCGCGGTGAATGAATGCTGCAACTGCTGTCGCAATATTACTTCACCATCGCGCTTTTTACAAAGGGAAGAAAGAAACTCATCTCAGGAATCTCAAGGTAACGTTCAACGCCGCGATCGATCCAGTTAGCGACTTTTAAGGCTCGATGATGTCGTACAAGACTGCCGAAATGCGTTCTCTCGGACGATGACATAAAACCACCTTCCGAATGAATGGCTCGCTGATCGTTTATGTTCATCAAACCATAGTAACTCGGAATCACCGTCGCCAAAAACCGTTTTGCGATGGGCTGTAGTCGAATCGTTTCAGAAATCTCTTCGCCAAAATTCTTGACCAACCAGTTGTAAGTGCCTGTTTGGATCAAGGAATCGCTGGACCAATCCCCCGCTTGAAAGGTACCACACGCCAAGATTTGGCAAGGTCGAAGAAGCAATGCAGAGACGACCAAAGATGTCTCAGAATTTTCAGAAACTGCGATCGCAGCAAGACGCCTCGCCTCAAAGAACAGGTTGGCGACCAACATATCCCAGTGCTTGTCACCTGCCTGCAGTAACGCGAACAATCCATCCGTGCCGAATGCACTGGGTTCCCCAAAACCGAAAGCTCGATCTCGAATCGCAATCATGATCTACTCCTATCTGAAGGCGCATTGATACGCTAGCCTAGAGGTGTGCTAGCTATAAGAAACGGTATCCAACAATCGTGTTGCGATTATGAAGAACGCGTTAGAAATTCATGAATGCGGTCTGGATTCGATTAGCTGCAAATTGTGTAGTCGCGATTTCTATCGCACCGCTGCCACGCCGTAAGCTCATCAAGGGATACGTGCCGTAGTCCATGTGGCCTTGCTGACCATGATGGCAAAGTTTTCGTGACGCGAAGTATTCCTTCTGTTCGGCTGCCCAATGACCGCTGCGAGGATTGTACGAAGGTTTAGCAGATGAAGTTTCTAAGACTCGTTCAGATTGGATGAAGTTTCCAGTCAGTTATCTCGAGAGACCGATTTCGACCTACGCGAACGCTTTCGATCTACTTGAACGCACGAAACTTTTCGTCGGGAATATGATTCCAGCGTTTGTTTCGTATCGCGAACGTTTCCACTTTATTTTTCAACGTCTAATTGCGTTTGCTCGCAGCGGACGTCTTGCTGGCCGCATTTGGTTTGCTGACAAGACTCGGTTGGACATAGGGGCGTTTTCGTTGGTATTGTCTGCCACGCATCTGAAGTTCGCTGCGCAAATTCGCATCGGTCGTTGCCCGTAAGGCTTCGGCGATCGTTCGTTCCGCGGATAGAAAATCCCCTGAAGCGGCTTGGGCAGCAGCCAATACGTCCAGTACATGAACGTTCGATGGCGAGGATGAGAGTTGGACCGCGATCTGCGCTGTTTCCAACGCGGAGTCCCCATTCCTATAAAAATCGTCAGGGCAAGTCGCCATCATCCAAGCGGCATTTTGGAATGTGCGGGCGTTCTGACCGTCAAGCTGCATGGCGCGTTGGTAAGCGGTCGCAGCCTCTTTCCATTTCCCGAGCGCTTGGCAAGTATCAGCATACTCAGTGGCAGCTTCGCAGGAATCCGGAGATAACTCCATCGCTTTCTGATAGTCAGCCAAGGCCGCATCGCTTTTTCCGGTCGCGTATAACGAATGCCCTCTCGCACTATAGGCTGCAGAATCGTTGGGCTTAAGCTCGATGGCCCTGTTTAGGTCTTCGATCGCGAGTTCGAACTGACTACTTTGGAAATAGATCTCACCGCGATTGAAGTAAGCGTCAGCAAACTCAGGGTTTAGTTTGATGACGTTGCTGAAACTTTCGATTGCCCCTTTGTTGTTTTTTTGCAAAGCTCGCAGGATGGCGATGTTGTGTTGAGCCCGCCATCTTCTGGGATCGAGCTGGACTGCAGTTTCAAAATCCTTTAACGCCAGAGCGTCCAATTCTACAGCCTGGGAAAGCTGCTGCTGTCGCACCATTTCGCCTGCACGATCGCTTCTGGCTTCGCCGCGGCGGTTGGCTGCCCAACTCATCAATGTTCTTGCGTATTTTTTGTCTTCTTGGATTCGAGTCGAATCTCCCTCAATGTTTCGGCAAAAGTCAAAGATAGACGAGTAATCGGAAACCGAAGAAGCGGTTTCGGTCTTGCGGTAAATCATTTGAAGGTCCGCAGAAACAGCGGCTTGATCTCGTTCTTCCTGCAAATTCCTTGGCTCTTGCGTCCATCCGATTGCGGGAGAGCCGATCAGCGAAAGGACCACTACCGCAGAACGGCTCCAGTTGAGGCGGTTTTTGGTAAGAAGCATCGTTGATTTTTCCATTGAAAATAGGGGCTCACTAGTTCCGAACGACTGCATTGTCGTAAGTTGTAAATCAGATCGCAATAGAGATATCAGGCTAGTTTCTCTCGAGAATTGTGGTTTAATCAACGAAAATTGCTTCGCCGCACCATCTCTCAGTGGAATTCGAATGACAGTCAGCGACTCCGTTGCCCGTAACCTGCACCAGCACTTGCTCCAAATTGCAGACATGAAAACTCAAATCGATCGCGGCCCTAAACAGGTTCGGGCAGCCAGCTCGCAAGTCGAAGTAGCTAAGGATTTGCTGCAAAAATGTAAAGAAGAGATCAAACAAAAGAAAATGGACGCGGATAGAAAACAGCTGCAGCTTCGCGAGCGCGAAGCCAAGGTGCATGAGTGGGAAGGCAAAATGAATGCTGCCAAAAACAACCGCGAATTCCAAGCGATCAAAGAGCAGATCGCCGCTGACTCTCAGGCAAATAGTGTCCTTTCCGACGAAATTCTGGAAATCCTCGAAGAAATCGATAGCTTGCAAATCGAATCAAAAGGGTTCGACGAAAAGTTAAAGTTGATCGAGGCGGAAAAAGTCAAGACCGAAGCCAATGTTGCCAAGAAACTGGCTGCTCTTAGCGTGGAATTGGAACGAGTCGAGGGGGGCCTTGCGGTTCTAGAGAAAAACCTAACACCTGACTTCACGGTCATCTACAAACGGCTCGTTCAAAACCGATCCGAGGATTCGATGGCCGCGCTCGACGATGTTTCCTGCGGCGGATGCTACACCGGCTTGCCCCCAAGAATCCTGGATAGCCTTCGGAAAGAACAGGCGATCCCCTGCCCAAGCTGCGGTAGATTGCTCTACCGCCCCGAACGCTAGTCTAAGCAACCAGAAATGGAGCGTAGGATGGGACTATTGCCGCGTCCCTGGCTTCAATCTGGTCACCGGGCTTCGATCTGGACACCGGGCTTTGTTCGGCACACCGAGCTTTGTTCGGCACACCGAGCTTTGTTCGGCACACGGAGCTTTGTTCGGCACACGGAGCTTTGTTGGGACAATTGAGCCAAACTACAATCTAACGCAACTACTTCTTTGCAGTCGCAAAGATTTCTTCAAAGAACGTGTTCATCGCTTGCCATGAGCGCTTGTCGGCTCGTTCTTGATACGCTGCACCGCGACTATTGTCGTTGCCTGCCATCGATTGTGTAAAAGAATGGACCGCCTCGGAATAGTAGATCATTTGGTAATCAACATCGGCATCTGCGAATTCTTTCCTCATCGCGTCGATGTCTTTCGCTGGTACGAATGGGTCATCAGCCCCGTGGCAAATCAGAACCTTGGCTTTGATTTTCTTTGCATCGTCGGGATTCAATGACTCGAGACCGCCGTGAAAACTGACGACACCATTGATGTCCGCTCCGCTTCTTGCCAACTCCAAGGCGCCGGTCCCACCGAAGCAGTAGCCGATTGCGGCAACATTCTTTTTATCGACTGACGGATGTGCTCGCAATTGGTCTAAACCCTTTTGCAACCGCTTGCGGTAGAGGGCACGGTCATTTTTGTAAATGCTCGCCGTCTTGCCAGCATCCTGAGGATTGTTGGGTCGTACTCCTTTGCCGTAAATGTCTAAAGCAAATGCGACATAACCCATCTTGGCCAACTGCTTTGCTCGCCCCTCTTCGTACTCAGTTCTCCCCATCCACTGATGAACGATTAGCACACCAGGCGCATTGGTGACCGCATCGTCCCAAGCCATCAAACCCTCAAGCACGACATCGCCATCGCGGTACTCCACGATCTTGGTTTGAACGGATGCATGAAGTTCTGCGGAACATACAAGCAGACAAAGGGTTGCGAAAAATCGCTGCATGAAAAATCTCCGATGGATTTTTAGGATGGTTAGTAAGCCGATCGAAACGACACATGGGATTGTAACCAAACTGCAAATTGGAAGAAATCACAACCCAAAGCGTGAGTTTTGAAATTGCGATATTTGCGAGGGCCGGATTTTTAATGCTCGATAATGCTAGTACCAACCCCGTCGAGCCTTACTTTTGTGCTCTTTGCGTTCTCTCGTGGCTAGCATTCTTTGACCGACTACTTCGCCGCAAGAGGACGCAAAGGTCGCAAAGTACTTACCCAGACGGTTACCAGTCGGTAGCAGTGCATCGCGTTTGATATGAGACAGTAGT
>JBBRGW010000025.1:0-16975 GCA_038223525.1 Pirellulales bacterium | reverse complement strand
ATCCAGGATGACAGTGACTCTGACAAACTATCCGCGTCATCCGAGCAACGAGAGCCGAAAAGCATTGCTCCCCCTGAATTGACTGGATTATCACTTCCCACCGCAGCGAGCTTCCCTCCAGAGTCCTCTCCTTATCAATTTACGTTACTCCAATCCCCGCTGGGGTTCACTGGCCCCACATCGGTCTTACCAACCGAAGCCCAAAACACGAGCCATTTCATTCCCATCGAGGATCGATGGCGCGTAGGTGTTCCCAATTGGGATCGATACGGGAAAGGCCATCCGGTTGGCGATGATTACCCATCCGTGCAAGGCGCTTGGTACGATCCGTACAATCAAAATGTTCTCAAGGGTGATTTTCCAATCGCAGGTCAAGATACGTTTCTGAAGCTGCAGTTGAGACAACTGAATCTCTTTGAACAAAGACAAACACCGATTCCGACCACCCCATTCGAAGCGACCCAAAACCCGTTTCAAAACGAGTTCTTCGGCAACCCTAATCAATTTTTTTTCACCCAAACCAATTCGGTCGGCTTCGATCTATTTCAAGGTGACGCTGCCTTCAAACCTTTTGATTGGCGATTTCGGATGAACGCTATCTTCAATCAGAACTATCTCAAAGTTCAAGAGTTGGCAGTGGTCTCGCCCGATGTTCGCGACGGGACCAATCGACATCGAACGGATTGGGCGCTCGAGGAATGGTTCTATGAAACCAAAATCGCAGACATGAGTCCCAACTACGATTTTCTATCCGTTCGAGTGGGATCGCAACCGTTCACAAGCGATTTTCGCGGATTCATTTTTTCCGATACCAACCGAGGTGTCCGCGTCTTCGGCAACCGACTTAGCAACCAAGATCAATACAACGTTGTTTGGTTCGATCAAACCGAAAAGGACACAAATAGTCTGCTCAATACCTTTGATGATCGGCATCAAAATACACTCATCGCAAACTACTATCGCAACGATTTTCTTTTCCCCGGCTATAATACGCAGCTTAGCTTTCATTTCAACAAGGACAAGCCTAGCTTTAAATTCGATAACAATCGATTCCTCGTTCGTCCGGATCCAGTCGGAGTATTTGCGGAGCATCAAGTGAACGCTTACTACTTGGGTTGGGCGGGCAACGGTCACATCAATCGATACAACGTGAGCCATGCTATGTACTACGTGACCGGTGTCGACGAGCTCAATCCGATCGCAGGTTCACGCCAAGATATCAGCGCTTTCATGGGTGCGCTGGAACTATCCTACGATCGCGACTGGGCCCGATTTCGTTGCTCGTACTTTTACGCATCCGGCGATAGCGATCCCAACGACAGCCGTGCCACAGGATTCGATGCCATTTTTGACAATCCTAACTTCGCCGGAGGCGAGTTTAGCTACTGGAATCGTCAACAGATAAAACTCTTTGGCGTCAATCTGGTCAACCGACAGAGCTTGGTCCCCAACCTGCGTAGCAGCAAATTTCAAGGACAAACAAACTTTGTTAATCCAGGTATCCAGCTTGTCAATGCTGGCTTTGATGCCGACTTAACGCCTAAGTTCAAACTGATCACCAACGCCAACTACTTGTGGTTCAATCACACTGCGCCCCTTGAAACGCTAGTCTTTCAAGGCCACATTCGGGACCAAATCGGCCTGGACTTGAGCGCGGGTTTCGAATACCGTCCGCTCTTAAACAACAACATAAACTTTGTAGGAGGTCTTTCCGGACTCGTCGTCGGCAATGGCTTCCGCGACTTGTATCAGCCGCTGCAAGGAAACGTAAACAATCTCGCTGCCGGTTTTTTTGAGGCTTCTTTCGAGTACTGAGACATGATCAAAGGCCCAACCGAGTTTTGCATTCGCTTGGCCTCGCTCAAACTATTTGTATGCGTTTGTCTCGGCTTAATTGTTTCTGATGGAGCCCATTGCTTTGGCCAAGTTGCCAAAGCAGCGATTCAGGCCAATGGCAAATTCCA
Organism: Pirellulales bacterium; assembly: GCA_038223525.1. Taxonomy (GTDB): domain Bacteria; phylum Planctomycetota; class Planctomycetia; order Pirellulales; family Pirellulaceae; genus JBKCUI01. The sequence goes on along the minus strand of JBBRGW010000025.1, from coordinate 15,011 downwards.
CGCACCCAGTGTGCCAGTACGTGCAGACCAAGATCCTTGGGGGCCAGCCAGAAATCTCGGCATCGCTGGTAATGAGTCCTATCCGATTCCTGATGATTTGCTCAACGTCGATCTCTTTCGGCAATCCAAGCAGGATGAAAACAGCAAGAGCACATCCTGCGTCGCTTGCCATTCCAACGTCGGCAATATGCATCCACCCAACACGGTTTCCATCGGCTGCGTCGATTGCCACGGCGGGAACCCAAATGATTTTTCGAAAAAAGGTTCGCACGTTCATCCTCGTTATCCAGATATGTGGGCATCGTCCGCGAACCCCGTGCGCAGTTACGCTTTGCTCAATCATGAAAGCCCTGAATTCGTCCGCTTTGTCAATCCCGGTGATCTCAGAGTCGCTCATATCGCATGCGGTCAATGCCACGCAAACGAAGTCCTGCAATTGCGCAAGAGCATGATGACACATGGTTGCATGCTCTGGAGCGCTGCGATGTATAACAACGGCGGTACACCAGAGAAAGCAGCTCGATTCGGCGAAAGTTATTCGATGCATGGCAAGCCGCAACGGATCCAAAATGTACCTCCTCCTGCGCCTTACGAAATCGATCGCAAGGGAATGGTCCCATTCCTTGACCCATTGCCTCGGTTCGAATCCTCTCAACCTGGAAACATTCTGCGCATCTTTGAACGAGGTGGTCGCTTCCGCTCAGAAGTCGGTATCCCTGAACGTCTCGACGATCCTGGCAGGACGCGCGAACGACTTAGCGTTCGTGGACTCGGTACCGAAAACCGAACCGACCCTGTGCTGATCGGGTTGCAGAAAACTCGCTTGCTCGATCCAACCCTGAACTTCTTGGGAACCAACGATCACCCTGGCGATTATCGAAGCAGCGGCTGTAGCGCATGCCATGTTGTCTATGCCAACGATCGCTCTCCAACCTCATCTGGCCCTTTCGCGAAATACGGAAACATGGGAAGAGCTGCAGCGGAGACGGATGACTGGGTCAAGGTCGTCGACCCAACCATTCCCAAGCACGAATCAGGACACCCAATTCAGCATGCATTTACGAACAGCATGCCCACAAGCCAGTGCATGGTCTGTCACATGCACCCCGGCACCAATGTTCTCAATTCGTATCTCGGATACATGTGGTGGGACAACGAAACAGATGGCCAAATGATGTATCCGAAAAAGCAAAAGGATCCGTCTGCCGAAGAATTGGTTCAAGCGTCGATGTCGAACCCAGAGGAGTCTGCTGCCCGTGGGTTATGGGGTGACCCAAACTTCTTAAACAATGTCACCAACCTGAACCCAAACCTAAAGCATACTCAGTTTGCTGACTTCCATGGCCACGGCTGGGTCTTCCGGGCCGTTTTCAAAAAGGACCGCGCAGGTTCCCTGCTCGACCACAAAGGAACCAAGGTCGAGAACCCAACCACTCAGCACTTGATGGCATCCGTTGCACCCTCGAACGACTTCGAAAAGATTCATGGCAAACAGCGCGATGGTGTCCCGGTGCACATGATGGATATCCACATGGAAAAGGGAATGCATTGCGTCGATTGTCACTTCTATCAAGATGGACACGGAGATACCAAATTGTACGGTGAAGTACGAGCGGCCATCGAGATTCAATGCATCGATTGCCATGGGGACGCAAAGCAATCCTTGGTCGATAAGGTTGATCGACTTGTCCGATCCGGGCAGCCGGTCAAGTTGCCAACGAGCGGTCCGGCTTCGGCCAAGGAGCCCACCAACTTGCTGGCCTTGCGAACAGCGTTCGGGCAACCTCGGTTTGAAATCAAAACGGCGCCCGGCAAGCCACCGAAGTTGATTCAACGCAGCAACGTGGAGAAGAATCTCTCCTGGGAGGTAACGCAAACGGCAGATACCATTAACCCAAAGAGCGATGAATACAATCCGAAGAGTCACATGGCAAAAACGGTCCGCATGGACGGCGACGGAGTCATGCGCTGGGGGGATCAGTTGCCTGACGAAAAATGCGCTCACCAGAATAGCAACATGAGCTGCATCGCTTGCCATAGCTCTTGGAACCCAAGTTGCTTTGGTTGCCACCTTCCTCAAAAAGCCAACGTCAAAGCTCCGAATCTACATGGACTTGGTGAGGTCTCACGCAATCGCATCTCGTATAACTTCCAAACGCTCCGCGATGATGTTTATATGCTCGCGCGGGATGGCAACGTCACCGGCAATCGGATCGGCCCAGCTCGCAGCTCCTGCGCTATCCATGTCGGCAGTTACAACGGCAATCGAGAGTCGGTCTATGTCCAGCAGCAAACGATCAGCGGCGAGGGGCTCAGCGGCATCGCATTTAGCACGAACGTCCCGCATACGGTTCGAGGTGGTCCTGACTGGAATCAAGCGGCCCCGCATGCCCTACCCGGCGTTTCCGAAACCAAGTCTTGCACCGATTGCCACGTCTCTATCAACAACGACAACAACGCCATCACGGCCCAACTTCTAATGCAGGGCACAGGCTCCACCAATTTCATCGGGCGGTACTGCTGGGTCGGCGCAGGCGAACATGGGCTGGAAGGTGTCGTTGTGACCGAACAAAGCGAACCGCAGGCGGTCATTGGTAGCTCGCTGCACTCCGTGGCCTATCCTGAGAACTACAAAGAGCATTTGAGCAAACATCGAGAGCTAGAGCATGCCCACGAACATCCTGGACGCGACATTCTAGAAACATTGAGCCCCATGTATCGAAAGCCTGAGATTCTCTCATTGCAACATCGGGGTGAGTTTCTCTACGCAGCCTGTGGCGAAGGAGGACTGCGGGTCTTTGACATTGCCTTCATCGATCACAAAGGATTTTCGGAACGGATCACCACGGCACCCGTTTCTCCGCTCGGTCAAAAACTCTACGTCCGGACCAAGTTCGCAACCGCCGTCGCTGCCCCGACTACCATCGCGGCAGACCCCACGCGAACGCATCGCCCTGAGAACTTCGAAACACCAGTTCACCCTCTGTACGCATACATTTACGTAACCGACAAATACGAAGGGCTCGTGATGGTGAGCGCTGCAACGCTGCTCGATGGAAACCCAACCAATAATTTTCTGAAACGCGATGTGGTATTCAATCCAAACGGTATTCTGTGCGGTGCCAAGGCGATAACGATTGCTGGTCAATATGCCTACATCTGCTGCGATGCAGGCTTGGCGGTCGTCGATCTGAGCGACCCAAAGAATCCATCGCTGCTCTCTGTTGTTGGGCACGAAGTACTGAAGCATCCGAAAAGCGTTGCGATCCAATTCCGTTATGCGTTTGTCTGCGATGAAGAAGGAGTCAAGGTCTTCGATGCCACAGAACTGGGTTTTCCTCAACACGTTCAAACGATTCCTCTGCATGAGGCCAATAGTATCTACCTTGCTAGAACATACGCCTATGTTGCAGCGGGACACGATGGCTTGGTGATTCTCAATATTGCGAACCCTGCCGCGACGTTCGTCGATCAAGTCTATAACGCAGGCGGAGTCATTAATGATGCTCACGATGTGAAACTTGGTATTACGAACGTGAGTCAGTTCGCATACGTTGCGGATGGTAAGAATGGTTTGCGCGTCGTGCAATTGACTAGTCCAGAGCTACCTGGCAATGATGGATTTTCACCTCGCCCCAATCCCTGTTTGGTAGCCACTCGCAAGCTGCCTAAAGAGGGACATGCACTGTGCGTATCGCGAGGTGTCGACCGAGATCGAGCAGTGGACGAATCAGGAAATCAAATCGCGGTATTCGGTCGGATTGGAGCTCGGCCACTGAACCAAGAGGAAGCGAGACGCATGCATCGCCGTAAGGATGGAAGCCTCTACCAAGTCAGCGATGATCCATTCGACAATCGCACTTATGCGTTCCCGGACGCTCTTCGTAAATACTTTCAACCAGCAAAAGCCGCAGAAAAACGCAAAATCGAAGATGTCTTACGCTAACACTGCGTCCGCCACGTTCGCGGTCAAACACCCGCCGCTGCTCGCGTTAAACATGACTTTCGAACGCATTAGACATGGAATTTCTAGCATTTCGTAACTAGTATGGAGACTCGCGAAACGAAACAATCCATTGCACTTCGATCGTTTGCACTCCATGTCAATCCGACCTAATCGAAAGAACCGATCCCTACGCCGGCTTTCCTTGGAGAGTCTGGAGGGCCGTTCGCTCATGGCTGGGATTCCCGGCTATCACAACATCAGCATGCCACTCGACGTGGACAACGATCTGCGAATCACTCCATTGGATGCTCTGGTTGTGATCAATCGGATCAATAGCGGGCAAATCAATAGCGGGACTGGCAGCGACGGAGAAGACGCAGCGAGCAACCCGATTGTGTTTTGCGACGTGGATGCGGACGGCGTTGTTTCTCCGCTCGACGCTTTGGCTGTGATCAATCAACTCAATGTGAATATGGCGACGACAGTCCCGTCCGCCCCAATTCCAGAACCAGCTCCGACTCCGTTTATCTCGGGTCCAATCATTACAGAGAATGACGTCACTTGTCTGCTTCAGCGGGCTTCGATGGCGACCGCGAGCAATGATGCGATTATCGCGATCGTCGATCGATCCGGACGTATCCTAGGTGTTCGCACGGAATCGGATGTGGTGTCGATGTACGCCGGGCGCGATGCAGACTTAGTTTTCGCGATCGATGGTGCGGTTGCCAAGGCCCGAACGGCCGCGTTCTTTTCGAATGAAGAAGCCCCGTTAACTTCACGAACGATTCGCTTCATCAGCCAATCCACCATCACGCAACGCGAGGTAGAGTCGAATCCCGACATCATGGATCCGAACTCCACTCTGAGGGGACCAGGCTTTGTTGCTCCGATTGGAACCGGAGCTCACTTCCCACCAGTAGTCGCAAACACGCCACCGGTCGATCTATTCGCCATTGAACATCAAAGCCGCGACAGCGCGAACTATGCTGGCTTCGATGGCATCAAAGGGACATCGGACGATACGAGCGATCTACCATGGCGCTTCGATGCGAATCCAGCTTACATTCCCGAAGATGCTAAGTCATTTCTGAAGACGTTTCCGGAGTCGTATGGATTCCAGTCGGGCAGACTTGTAAATGCACAAGGACGCGGCATCGCAACGTTGCCAGGCGGGATGCCACTGTACAAAAAGCGGAGTGACGGATCTTTAGCCCTCGTTGGTGGCGTTGGCGTTTTCTTCCCAGGCCCGAACGGATACGCATCATTCGAACAGAACTTTGTGCCCGCATCGATGCGCGGTACCGCAGGCCCTCAGTCGAATAGCGATCGATTGAATGCATCGAAAGTCTTGGAGTCTGAATTCATCGCCTACTTTGCTGCCGGCGGTACAGTGGTTGGTCCAGGCGCGACCCCTGTGACGGAGTTCGAGGGATCGGCACCTCAATGCGGTTTTGCGATGCCGAGCGGACGGATCGACCTCGTCGGAATCACTCTCGAAATATTCGGTCCCACTCCGACGCGCCAAAACCCAGTGACTGGTGCACAGAGGCTCTTGCAAGTCGGCCGAGCGAACGGTGGCGGTCGCGGCGCCGATTCTGGAATCGATCAGCCCATCGTCGCTGGCGGAATAAAGGCCCAATCAGGTTACAGCGTACCGGAAGGCTGGCTGATCAACCCACATGCCTCGACAGTCGACCCGCAGTTTACATCGGAAGAAGTAGAACGGATCATCAACAACGGAATCGCAGAAGCCAATCTTACGCGCGCCGCGATTCGGCTCGATGTCAACAACGGCTTTCGACCCGGTGCACGAACCAAAATGGTACTCGCGGTTGCCGATTCTACCGGTGAAGTTTTAGGGCTATACCGCATGCACGATGCGACCGTATTCTCCGTCGATGTTGCTGTCGCCAAGTCCCGAAACACTTCCTACTATGCGAGCAATGCGTTGGTTGAGGTGGATCGAGTCGACCAAGACAACAACGGTTCCGCTGACATTCCCATCGGCACTGCCTTGACGAACAGAACGTTCCGATTCCTTGCGTTGCCTCGTTACCCATCCGGTTCGCCAGAAGGAACCCCACCTGGCGACTTCAGTATACTCACCATGCCTGGGATCAATCCGCTGACGGCTGAGAACATGGGTGCTGCCTTACCTGCTTCGGTTTATGCGGCGACGACAGCAACCGTCCTATCATTCGACTCGTTCAATGCATCGCGAAACTTTCGTGACCCAAGAAACATCAAGCGACAAAACGGCATCGTATTCTTTCCGGGAAGCTCAGCGCTATACGATTCCATATCGGGATCAACGAAGCTGGTTGGTGGCCTAGGCATCAGCGGTGACGGCGTCGATCAAGACGACGTGGTAACCGTAGCCGCACAGCAAGGCTTCGAAGCTCCCGATGCACTTCGCGCCGATCAGTTCATCGTTGCGGGCGTACGATTGCCATATCAGAACTTTAACCGCAACCCTCGAGGCTGATTGCGGATTTGACCTGTCGATAGCAGCGTCAACCGCGAGCTTTGGAAATCGCTTGTAGCTCTTTGCCAGACATTCTAAAGGCAGCGTCGTGGGGACAGGAGTAAACGCAACGAGGGGTACCGCCAATGCTCTTGCATTGATCGCATGTGGTGGCTTTCTGACGAATGATCGGAGTATTGTCTTCCGGTCGGAACTCTGCCTCTTGGCCATACATGGTAATATTGCCGTACGGGCAATTGCTCGCGCACAGGCCACAACCGATGCAGTGGTCTTCAATCACAATTTCCTTGGAACCCTCTCGAAATATCGAATTGACTGGACAACCCACCAAACAATAAGGGTCCGTACACGATCGGCAACTTGTTGCGACTAGAAAATTCTCAAATCGTAAACCCTCGCGAACCAATCGGGATTCCCCTCCATGAGAGTCAGCACAAGCTTTTGTGCACTCATCGCAGCGCGTGCAGGACTCAAGATCCAAAACGAGCAAGCTTTGAGCGTTGTATAGCCCTTGGCTAACGAAACTGGACACTCCGATACTTGAGTCGCTCTCCCTTCGTTCGTCCTCTGCGAGCAGCGACTTGGCCCGCTGCAACAACGCGTTCTTGAAGTCGGGATTGGCGTCCGCGATCTTTTTGAGCTGCGAGCTTTTGATGCGAACCAACTCTACGTGATCCAACGCGCTGCACGTTGATGTTCTTACACCCGCTCGATAGCCCAACCTCTTCATGTCCGCAGTAAGCTCTTCTTGGTAAATCGAGGAGAGCGCTGCGATGTCTCCGATGGATCCGGCATCCGCGTCCAAGCTACCAGGCCCAACGTAAGCAACCACCTCATCCCGCGTTCCTTGTTTGCGGCTAACTTTGACATATCCCAGTCGAATCAAAAAGAAATCGTCCTTAACGTCCCCTTGTTTGAATATCGGCCGACCGGGTTCGACACTCATCAGATCGACGTCTTCCGAAATAATCCTTGCTGCCTCTTTGCGTCCCTCTGCTGAAAGATCTTTGAAAATGCGGAGCCGTTCCAAGTCTGAGTTCAGCGCATGCCGCCGATATGCTTCGTTGAGGATCTTGCGACTGCTCGCATTCCTTTGCAACATATAGAGAACATTGCTGCCGATTTCGATAACCTCCGACTCCTCCACCGCGACCACGGTCGCCGTTCTCGGATAGCGATTCAAGCAAGCCATTTCACCGAGGATGACATCTTCGACGCCTCGATAGAGCTTTGGTCCGTCGTCTCCTGATGACTTTGTATCCGAACCAGTTGCGAGGCTTGGCACTGCTTGTGAAGATTTCGAACCCACTTTGGATCGCAAGAAACCGAAGAAGCCTCCCCCAGTTTCTGGTCGCTGACTTCTCTTTGCTGAGCCGCGACCCAATTGGATTTCAAACTTCCCTCTTTGGATGAGGAAGGCAGTCGAGCCGTATTCTCCTTGTTTACAAAGGATTTCACCGGGCTGCAATACTTTGCGAACACACGCAGCGCCGTTGAACTGCAAAAACTTGTACGGGATACCCGAGAAGATAGGAATGTTGAGCATCTCGTCGGCTGTCAAAATCTGACTATCGCCAGATTCGCGACGGGTACTCTTTCGAATCCTCTCGATCTGCTTCGCCACAACCTCTGGCCGAAACGTCAATGCGTCGGTTGGGCACGATATAACGCATTCGCCGCAAGACACACACGAACTATCCAACATCGGCAGATTGTTGTCGAAAGCGATTCTGGTCTCGTAGCCTTTGCCATCGCGAGCAATGACATCGTTCTGTTTGATTTCATTGCAAGCTCGCGTGCATCGTTGGCACAAGATGCAGGCATCATGATTCACCGCGATGATCTCAGACGTTGGATCCCCTCCTCGCTTGCCCGCGAGATAGCTTGGAGCGTACCGCGATACTTTCGGGTCTTTGGCAAACTGCGCGACCAGTCTTCGTAGTTCGTTGGGGCCGCGGGAGGATTCTCCCTTTACCAAGTCCGTAGAATCCTCTGCCGTCAAATGTTCTGAAGCCAATAGTTCGAGAATGATTCCAACCGAGCTCTTGAGTGTCTCTACGGCGGTTGGGTTTGTTTGGCTCGCGAGCGTGGATATGATCATCCCGTTTTTTACGTGGTAGGTGCAGGACGAAACGAGACTCTTTCTCGGACGACCGCTCGGCCTGACCTCCTCAATCTCAACAATACAAACGCGGCATACGCCGACCGGGTTGAGGTGCTCGCGATGGCACAACACAGGCACAGGGTGGACATCGCCAACCTTCTTGACATACATCTCAGAGATCGCGTCGTAGATAGTGGTCGGCCTGGGAATCAGTTCACCCTGTTCGTTGGCTACCACCGTACCTTGCGAATTACGTAGTGGCACCGCTTTTTTGACGATGATCTCCTTGCCATCAATAATGAGTTTGATGTCCTCTCTCAGGTCATTGAGTGTTGCGTCGGTAAAGCGAATTAATTGGCCGTCGACATCGCGCGCAAAGAGAGCTTCCTCGCGCGCAGAGACGTAGTCATTTGACTTAAGGATCTCTTGTTCATCGGCCATGATGGGTGCTTCGATTGGGTTAGGGCTTGCGCCAAAAATATTGCAAGTAGCTCTTGAGTGGATTGCTTGCCACCTGTCCTAAGCCGCAGATGCTCGTTGTTTCCATAATACGACTTAGCATATTTACTGTGCTCTCCAATTCGACCGGATTGCCCGCGGAATTGACCGTCAAAAGCGATTCTGCCATGTCGACCATTTTTCGCGAACCAAGTCGGCAAGGAACGCACTTGCCACACGATTCGCGTTGATAGAAACGACTACATGCGATCGCTTGATCGAGCATATCAGCGTTTTCGCCGTAAGCGACTAATCCGGCACCAAGCATGAATCCGATCTCACGTCCGGCGTTCAAGTCTAACGGCAGAAGGCGCACATCGATCGTTTCGCCGACGAGATCAGGATATTTCAATTCTTGCGTTGGTTTTCCGTCCTTGTCTATTTTTCTGGGTGAGCGAAACGAACCCTTTGGCAGCCAAGCGGGCAAGAACCCGCCTGAGGGCCCACTCAACGCTACCGCTTGCAACGTGCACCCACCCTTCATCCCGCCCGCAAAGTCATCGATCAACTCGCCCAAAGTGATTCCGCAGGGAACTTCATAGGCTCCCGGCCGATTCACGTCCCCACTGATCGAAAAGAATCGTTTTCCTTTGATTCTATTTCGACCCGCGTTTTTGTACCAAACTCCAAGTGTGCCAGCCGCTGCTTCAAACTTGGTGTCCTTCGCAGTCGTTGCACCGGTGGCGGTCGCTTCGGCTTTCACTTCGATCGCAGCTTCGTAGAGCAAAATAGCTGGTACCCAAGCGAACGTTTCAACATTATTGAGGATCGTTGGTTGGTTGTAGAGGCCGTTGGTTTGAAGTTCTGGTGGGCGATTGCGAGGTTCCGAACGCTTGCCTTCGAGCGCCTCGATGAGCGCCGTCTGTTCACCACAAACATATCCGCCAGGGCTTACAAAAATCTCAAGTCGGAATTCACGACTACTGCCAAAAATGTTTAGCCCGCAAGCCCCCATCTCAATCGCTTCTTTGATCGCTTCGTTCAGCCTTTGGATCTGCTCAAAGTACTCATGCCGAATGTAGATGAACCCCCGTTTCGCCCCGGTCACTAATCCGGCAACGATCATCCCCTCAATAACCAGATGCGGCGCTGCGAGCAGGATGTCTCGATCCTTGAACGTTCCCGGCTCGCTCTCATCTGCGTTGCATACAACATACTTCACATCTCCTGGCGCGTTTCTGGTTTCATTCCATTTCTCGGAAGCAGGAGCTCCCGCTCCCCCCATCCCTTGGAGACCCGCCGTTCGCAACGCATTGACAACCCGATCTGGATTTGGATCCAAAACATACTGCTTTACCGCCGCATAAATCGGTTTACTCATCTTCCTGTAGTAGTCTATGTCGGCATTGGAAAGCGCACTGGTCGCTGTATCCCAATCACTATCGGGGTCAGGTCTGTCCCCGTCTAATGTCGATGCCACGATTGTATGAATTTCGTTCCCAGAGCGACCCACATACAAGTCCTCATTCACAAGAACTGCCGGCGCACGGTCGCATCGTCCCAAGCAAGAAGCCTCGGTGATCTCAAGTTCCTTGGCACCGACCTCCGACTGCAGTTTATGCAGCCGTTCCGACATGGCAACAGAGCCTCGCAACCGGCAGCTCATATCCCGACAAACGTAAACATGGCATTTAGGAGGCTCTGTTTTGCGAAAATGCGGAAAAAAGCTGATAACGTCTTGAATGACTCGCACCGGTTCTCCCACTTGATCCGAAATCCGTAGGATTTCAGACTCTTGGATGAAGCCATGTTGGTGCTGGGAGTCCTGTAGCATCTTCGCTATGCGGGTCCCAACTTGTCGGTCAATGAGGGATTTCATGGTCGTGAGCGAAGCTGTTGAAGGAGGTCTTTACTATACTTGTCGAGCATTTCAGGGCGAAATATGCGGGGCGTATCAAACTCCTTTTGAGTCGATGGCTTCCATACGTTGCTATAGCCCAAGTAAGGATCCTCAACGAAAAACGGAATTGGCTCGCGAGACAATTCTATTCTCAAACCCTCTGCCAGCACGCGCGTCGCAATGTACCATTGTGTAGCCGATTCCCAATTTCGAAGTTGCTCGATGTTCGCAATTCGCGACTTTAACTTTGGCAAAATTATCTCCGCGGATTGTTCCGATGGACTTGAAACATAGTTCAGTTCGACGGTCAGCCAACGCTGCAGAGACGCTGCGCTGATCGCTACCGTTCTTGGATCTGGGACTCGTTGTTCAACCTGGGCTTTGAAGAGTGCAAGTTGCGATTGCAGTTGCTCTCGCGATGGATCCCGAATGGCACAGTCCAATTGCGAAACGGACCAATCGTCCCAGTTCGCGATGGTGTTGACGATAGTATTTGCAGAACGCACTTGACGCCCACTTGGTTGCGATAACGAATGGTGGCAACTGGTGCAACTGTATTCGGAAAGTTCAGGCCAATCATTCGCTGCAGCATTTGTGTTGGTGGAGCGCTCGGCTCGCGCGGCCAATAGATTCAGTTTCGTTGTCGTTGCAGTCAGTTTCCCAACCCTCCAGCGATGCATGCCGGTGGTCGATCCCAATCCGACGGCTTCCTCTTTTGAATCCCAATGCGAGGGATAACGACGCATGTAGCTTTCGAAATCGAAATGCATGGGAGGATGGCCCGCTGCCATCATCCGATGGTCGACTTCTCGATCTAAACCGATGCTCGCTCCCTGGGTACGATTGAGTTCGCCGATGTGACACGAGCAACATATCCTTGCGCGGCTCACGATATTCTCAACATTGAGCATTTGTGTACCCTCGAATCGACGAGCGCCGAGAGCTTTCCACTTGCTGGAATAGTGCTCGCTGCCCCAAGCAGCCGCATCGCCATGACACACTTGGCAGTCGGCGCCCAAAACTCGCTCGGCGTCAGGAGCCTTTTCATTCGCGTGACAGGAAATGCACTTAGCATTGATGACATCGAGATACTTGTGTGAGGAAGGCTGCAACTCTTCATTGGCCAATCGCGATACGATTTTGATGGAAGCCTGAGAAAGCAAACTCGTATAAGCCCGCGAATGCGGATCCTGATCAAACCAAATTTTGAAAGCCCGTTGCCAGTTTTTTGAATCCGGAACATTCGAACCGTGGCAACCAGTCGCTTTACACCCAACAATACTGTGCGATTGCATCTCCAGATGTGAATCCAACACGGGGGATTCGCCCAACGCTGTTTGGATTGAAAGAATCCCTATCAGAATAGGAAGCATACGCCTGCAAAATCGGATCAAGGCAATGTCTCGCTTGCGAAAAACAGATGCCACGTTTTCATAGACAAGGATTCGCTTGCCGATACTTTGGGTGAGTCACTGTGGTACCGATGGCAATCGACGCAGTCCGCAGAGGCAACTCGCTTCTCTTTGCGAAATGCTTGAGATCTCTCTTTGGGGTCCTGGATGTGGCATCTACGGCATGTCTCGATTCCTGGAATCATCACTTGGCTCGCTTCATCTCTCGACTTAGTGTTGCCATCGATACTCGAGTCAAATAGTTCGTTGCTAATACTATACGGCTTATCATGACATTCTTGGCAGCGGACCATAAGATGTGCTCCATGCGTGAAAGACGCATCTCGAAACCATTTCTTATTGAGATCGCTCGGAGCAACAATCGAATCCGCTGCCTCTGCTCTTTGATGGCACTTCAAGCAAGCGTTTGCATCGCTGAGCAACGCCTTGAGCCGTAATTCGTGTCCGTCTATCTCCTCTTGAAAGTCTTTGTTCATCGCACTCTGAGTCAGAGCATTGGGTTTCAATTTCGGGTTTCGATCCTTGAGATACTCCAGTAGCTTCATCGGAAGCAAGCGATTGACAGCTTGATTGGTTTGATCGCGGTTTAGTCCATGCGGGACTCCGTCCAAATCGTGGCAAGCAACGCAGTGTTTTTCAAACTCCACCGGCTTATAAAGCTTATGCGAAGTGGATTGAACCGCCATCGGATGGAAGTCTGTGTTGCCCTCCATCGGCATTTCTAAGTCCTCGTAGCCTTTTATCTCAACGTCTCTCGAATGGCAATCGCTGCAACCCAACTGAATTAAATTCTTGTCCGTTACACGATTGTACCGGTCGCGAAAATTCATTGCGATCATCTGTGGTTGTTTTGCATCGGTCCCATTAGGCGATTTCGGCTGGCCTGGCCGCATATGCTGGACATGACTAAAGCGAATGGTGCCAGGGTCTTTTTCTAGGGATGCAAACCCCGGGTGCCCATCGTTGGAAAAGTTGGTTGCAGGCCTTTTGCCTTGAGGCTGCAATGCCACCTCGGCCATGTTGGCATGGCATCTAGCACAGTCTCTATCAGGCACCTCGACTAGGCTCCTGTCGAATCCCAAATGCTCGCGATGGCAGGTATTGCAACTCTCGGTCGCAAGGATCTCCGGCTTGGTTTGGTGTTCGAAGTGGCCGGTTACCGCGTGGCATTGGCCGTTGCATTTTTGGTTGTTCAATGCGATGTTAGTCGGGTCGCCGCCCCCCCAGGCGTCTTTTCGGATAGGGACATTAGATATATGACATTGTTCGCATCCCGATTGGTTCCAAGCGAAGTGTGGTTGCGAAAGATCACCTGTTGTGACATGCAAAGCGCCAGTACTAGAAAACATCCAAGCCGAATAGGCCGTCGCGATTAATAGCCCAAGCAAGCCCATCCAACGTTTTCGATAGACAAAAGGGTCCAATGAGGCATAGTAGGACCTATCAATCTTTGCTGCTCGTTGCCTTCCGTTTTCTTGCATCCTGGTCCCTGCTTGCTCTGGATTACATGTACTTTAAGGCGAGAACGACATGAGTGATTAAAAGCACTCCCAACGCAACGGAAGCACTTGCATGAAATGCAATCCAGCCGTGCAACCAAGCTTGTGCACGTCTCTGCGAATCGTACTGGTGCCTTTGTACGGTCAGTTCCTCCAAGTTGTCGACAATCGGTCTCGCGGTCGTAGAGCAAGAGGCTCGAAGCGACGAAAACCAAACCGCGGTCCTTTGCCTCGATTTGATAGGTGACTTTTCTTGCGAGTAACGTGCATTCGCGCCGTCCTCTGAACTTGCAACTCCATTCAACATAAATGGCTCGATCACCGCCGCGTATTGCTTCCAAAGCTCCCTGCCGTCGTCGGAATTGAATTCGTCGTCGGCATTGATCTCGATTCGTGAACGGCTGGTATCTCGGCGCTGAATCGCACCGATCACAATCGCCTTGATCTCCTTTTGACCATCTCGCACCGTCACGACTCCGCTCATCTCGGCGGACGCAGCATCCAAGTTAGCGAGCTTCTTAAGTCCTTCAGGTTTGGGCCCATAGGCAACCGTCAGCATTCGACGAGCGTTCAATGCAGCTTGCACCGACACGTCGTCAATTTGGCACGCGATGGTTTCAAAAGGTAGATTGCCCAGCATCCACTTTGGAATCAACATCTGCATTACCCAGCCGTACACTCCACTCAAAAGTACAAACAACAAAAGGACCATCAAGGTCGTGCTGAAAGTACCTCCGAAACGGTAACCTGAATGAATGAACGCAAGCGGACCGGTTGCCAATCCAAACCAGATGTGCGCCACCATCCAGTACTTGGTCGGAAACAACTTCCAACGCCTCAGCTTCTTTCTGGGCCATAGCAATAGTTCGAACAAAATGATCGTCGCAGCGATGCTACCGACAACCAATCCGGGGAGCGAACTGCCCGAAGCCATTCGCCCAGCCGCATTCGAATAAGTCGCTTGCCAAACAAGGCAAACAAAAACGATCAGGGCCGCGAAGAAAATAGATCCACAATGAAGTTTGAGTTTTCGGGCCAACAACACAAATCACCTGGAATCTACAGAGTTAACCTCCAAACACAACTTCGTGAGCCTTTTTAGCAAGGGAGGCGTGCCCATATACCGAACGAAACAGGGACACCCCCATCAGTCTATCTTACTTCCCTGCCGTGGAATTTAGTCCTTGTCTGTTCGATTGTCAACTTTTGCTATTTGTACGATGATCC
>JBBRGW010000024.1:0-18499 GCA_038223525.1 Pirellulales bacterium | reverse complement strand
ACGTGTGCTCTTCCGATCTCCGCAACCCGCAACCCGCAACCCGCAACCCGCACCCCGCACCCCGCACCCCGCACCCCGCACCCCGCACCCCGCAACCCGCAACCCGCAACCCGCAACCCGCAACCCGCAACCCGCAACCCGCAGCCTGCGACCCGCAACCCGCAGCCTGCGACCTGCCCCCTGTGCTCCGTGTTTTGCGTCTGACTTCTAACGTTTCAGGCAATTTAGGTAGTTTGATAGGGTTGTTCCCAAGATGCTGGCTGATCTTTGCTGAAAGGACGATATTTCGATCGTCGAATCCTCGTTCTCGGAATTCCAACCACTGCATGATCGCTACCACACGAAGCTATCGAATTAGCGATGCTCTATTGAGAGCATTGGGTTGCGTCTGCGCCGTTGCTTGCGTTTTCAACGAAGATGGGGGATCGGGAAAACGAGGGTTTGCTCAAGATTTTTTGCCGCAGCCAGCGGTGCAAGCCGCGCCCTTACCTGCTAGTGGTTTCTTGGTTCCGCAACCGCAAGTCGTTCCCCTTTCACCCATCTCAAACGATTTAGAAAACCGAGTACAGCTTCAGAGCAATCAAGATTTGGTCACTTTAGTAACTCGCGATGCCCCCCTTTCGACCGTTCTTTCGATGATCGCTCAGCAGCAAGGTCTCAATATCGTCACGGGCGAAGAAGTGAATCAGCGGGTTAATGTAACGCTTACGAATGTTCGCCTAAGCGATGCGCTCGATGCGATCTTGGCGGTACACGGTTATACATGGGCTCGTCAAAACAATATCATCACCATCGCAAGCATGAATAGCGATCGAAAGACATCGCCGTCGGTACAAGGCCGGTACGTGCGAGTCTTTACTCTCAACTACATACTTGCTAGCGATGTGGACATTGTGGTCAAGGGACTTATGTCCCCGCTTGGTCAATCGTTTGTCAATCAGACACTCGTCGACCAACAGCGCAACGCACATGAGCAATTGATCGTAGAGGATCTTCCTTCCTATTTGGATCGAATCGCAGAATATATTTCCCAAGTCGACACGATGCCACGACAAGTTGTCGTGGAGGCAAACATTCTGCAGGTCGCACTCAAAGACAACAATAAGCACGGTGTGAACTTTAGTCAGCTCGCGCGAGTAAACAGAGCTAACGTCACGTTCGGGACCATGGGTTTGGCCTCAGGCACTGCGCCGGCAACGATGATGCGCGTTGAAGGGGGTGATCTTACCAGTTTGATTGATCTGCTTAAATCGACAAGCGATACCAAAACCCTTGCGTCGCCCAAGGTCGCGGTCGTCAACGGGCAAAAGGCTCGAATTTCGGTTGGCGGAAAACTAGGATATTTGCTTACGACAGCCACCAACACGAGCACATTGCAAAGCGTCGAGTTCCTCAATTTCGGAGTCGTGCTTTCCGTGAAACCGATCATAACGGAGGACGGGCAAGTATTGATGACTGTCGGACCGCAAGTTTCGACTGGGCGAATCAATCCGACATCGAAGTTGCCTGAAAGCGAATCTACCGAAGTTGAAACAACCGTGTTGTTAGCCGATGGACAAGCGATTGTGATCGGCGGCTTGATCAAGGAAACGAGTAACGATTCGCAAAACAAGATTCCATTCCTGGGGGACTTGTGGTTGGTGGGGCGACTGTTTCAAAGTCGCGATCGACTGAAGGAGCGAAGCGAAATCATTATCACGCTACTCCCTCGCATCGCGCGCCCTGGCGAGTTCTGCAATTTTGCATCGGCGGAGGATCATGCGCAAGCCACGACTCCATTGCTCGACCGAAACTTGACGCCGGTGGATCGACGAGCGTGGGAGGGAGAGGTATATGACGCGTCCGCCAAACCTCGCTCGTGGAACCTATTCAAGAGAAAGAAAACCGAGGCGATGGTTCCTGTTTCTGCAGTCACTCCACCCGTAATGATTGAAACGCAACCATTTCGCTATTAGGCGAGCGGCAGGCTGAAAACTACCGTAGGATGGGACCATTGTCCCGTCCGTTGATTCGTTCGGGACATTGGTCCCAAACTACAACTGGTATCTCATCCCGCCGATCGCCTTCTTACCCGCCTGCCAATTAGGCGACCGACAGAATTGTCTGTACCGGTGGGGTCAGGCTCATACCGAAACTTGGCGTCGCCCGCTCGGCAGGAACCTTGCACGCCTCGCACTCCCATTGATTTGCAATCCATTAGGCACTGTAAAGATTTGACTAGGCAAGTGAGACTTAAGGCGCAGACTGAACCGAACTGGTGATCAATCGCATTTTCGGTGGGTCCGCAAAAAAGCCAGGCGGTGGGTTCAGGATCATGTCGGACGGGAAGTTGATGTTCAGGTTGGCAGAAGTTACGGTGATTTTTTGGCTAGACATGACAGGGCCAGACAAAGCAGACGCACCATTGAGCAGGATATTGATGGTACTAACCATTGGCCCTCTGATCACACTCGGATAGGTATCGCTGGCATTGGTGTTGGAACTGCCGAGATAGGGTGAAGAGGCTGGGTTTAGATTGACACCGATTGTGCCCTCGCTCAACGAAGCGATAGATGTCAAGTCGTCGATTGATGCATTTGCGATCAGGGATGGATAATTTCTGCCTGCCGGTTCCCAACTAACTGCATTTCCGATTTCGACCTTGCTAGAATCGGTAACGACTAGAGTTGCATTGATGCGGCTATCGCGTATGAGCAATTTTTCGCCAGGTACGCTGATTGTGTACATTCCACCGGGCGAAACTACTTTTCCACCAAAGGGATTGTTCCCGTTACCCAACAGTACGTGCTCGATATAGCGAGTACCTGCCACTCGATCTGCATCCAGGATACTGACTGCGTCAAAATTATAGTCGCTCATTTTTTCGCTGCTGATATAGAATTCGGCTTTGGTCAGCGTACCCGACCACGTCGCGTCAGCGGTCCAAGAAATCTGAGTCCAGACGCCAGTAAGTACGGCAACACTTGGCCCCGATTTGAGCACAGGGAAAGAACTTCCGGAACCATGGAATGCTAAGACAGGAGAAATACGTTGGTCTTCCGTGGTTCGAATCCAAAACGCGACCGTATAGTTGTGTCCTTTGGTCATCTGCTCTGTAATATTTTGAACAGGCGTCGATAAAAACCCTTGGCCACTGACTAGACAGGACGCAAGACCGAACCTCTTTTGACTCGTGACACGAGAAACAGTGCAGTTCATCCCAGTCCAGTTGGTGGCGTCCGTTTCAAAGCCACCGTTCTTGATCAGTTCCGTTCCACCGGTCGGAAGATCGCTCGCAGTGATAATGACAGCATTGTCGCTGTAGAATTTTCCGACATACGTGCTGGAGGTTGGAACCATATCCGGCTTGTCCATGGGCCAGGTTCCACCTTGAATGAAGCGTTGGGTAAATGCACTCGAACTGCCGCTTCTGCTAGCGGCCATGCAGTTCATATTGATCGTAGAATTTGAAACAACATTCATTAAAAGGTCTGAGTATGCCCAAGCATTAGAGGTAATCGTGCAACCATTAAACTGCACTTCCGTCGGAGCAAAAAGAGCGGAGCGGGCCGCTGCAAATAATTGCGTTTGAGGTTCTAGGTAGGCAGTCAGCTTTTGAGTGGATGAGCCAAATGTCCCAACGGAGGTCACGATAATTGGATCGGTCGACTGATTGGCGATGGAGCCATCGTCAGGATCGGTTAGCGTTACGGAAAAACTGCCGCCGGTCGTGTTGCGTGATACCGGAACCCCATTCGTAAAAAAGGTCCGCCAGTTGGTATCGGTCAGAATCCTTTGCTGCGCGAACTCGATGCCCGACTGAGCCAGTTTCTTGGCGTTGGCCAATTGGGATATCTCTTCATTGATGCGCCGTTGCACTCGAACCGCTTGCAAACTTGCGACGCCCAAGCAGGCAACAATGAGACTTGCCCCCATGGCTACGATGTAAACCGATCCAGATCTTCGATGAGTCTCACTCATTTTCATGGTCATCTGTTTTCAATTAAGGCTGTTGACACTGACGACGGAACCTGAGCCCTGCGAGCCAGAGGTCCTGTATCCGACGATTCTACAAACCTCGAGTGTGCCGCGTAGGACTTTCACCGTGATCCGGTAAACCCCGACGTAGGTCCCTGATGTTGTATTCCAATTGGTGGTAGTTACGAGATCGATGGAGACTCTACGGCTCAAGTCGGTGTAGCCAGCACAAGCGGTTCCACTTCGGGATTTGGGTGGTGAATCGATTAGGTTTTGGTAGTCGTCGACGTCATCGAAGTTGATTCGATTGGAACCGGTTTCACCCGCTTCGGGCCCATACCCGCAATCGCAGGGGAGCTCGCGCATGGGCAGCTGTGTGATCTCGGCCATCAGTGCCTCGGCAATCGCCATGCCGCGAACTTCGTTGGATTCGGAAATTTGGCTTCGTCGAGAAGCTGCGATTGTTGAAAAGGAAGCGACCATGAGTACACCCACGATGATGGACGATACGACCACTTCAACTTGACTTAAGCCGTGACGCTTTGAAGCATTTTGAAGACGTCTCGACAATGCGTAGGCCACTCTCGGCAAGAGTGACCTACGGTAGGTCGCACCTGCCGGATGTGATAATTGGAGCTTTGCCAAGAGCGCAGAGAAGAGTAGTTGCGAGAGTCGCGTCATCAGGGTATCTCCGGACAAGCTGGCAATCGAACGGAGGTTTCGATGCGTTGGGTTGTTGTCCGAGAGCTTCCGAGTTTGAGGTCGACACTGCTGAGAAACGACCGACGGCCAACGTATCCGTCGTAAAAACCATAAGCGTAGAATCGTAATCCGCGAACTCCATTGGAAGCAATCCATGTTGTCCCGCCGTCGGTCGAAGTGACGAGACTAGCGTTCGCAGGCATCCCAGTTCCATTTTCAAAGTACTGAATGGTCGCAACGTCCCCGGTTCCGCCTCCATAACTGACTGTGATGCAAAGCGGTACTCCTTGTGCTTGCCAGCTGATGGGGGCAATGGGTACGTCGAGCCATTGATAGCCAGTTCCAAGCCTCGACTCTGCGATCTTGACTTCCGCTAAAATCGGCGCGATGGGTAGCCTCGTCGCATCGCTTCGCATGACCCTAACGCACAAAACGCCGTCGAGATTTGAATCCGCCGCACGTACCATGATTCGAATGGAACCTAGATCCCACTTGATTCCAGGGCCTGGTACATCGGCGACAAAGTACTGGCCGATCGCGCTGTTGGCGTTAATGACTTGTTCGCGAAACGCACCACCTGGGAATGCATTGATCGATTTTAGAATGGCCGTTTCGGAAAGCAGATGGTTTGCGACGGTGGATGGAGCCGAGCTGGTATTGGTTTGCAGACTGAATGCGCCGACGTCATTAAAAAGTACCGCAAGAGGCTCTTGGTTGTACTTCCATAGAACTTTGTTCGCATTGGCGCCGATCGTTCCGCCCCATTCGTAGCGCATTTGTTCTGGGAGACCATCCCCATTTCTATCTGGCACAACGAATTCGATATGGGTGGTCGACGATGAGACTTGCGCTACCGCACTTTCAAGATCGGAGGCGATTTGCGTGGTCGCATTCGCAAGGTCGTAAGTACTGCGGAACAAATTGTCGTCTTGCGTCTTGGCGCGCATCGTAATAGTGATGCACATTGCCATTGCCCCGACAAGAATCGTGGCAGATGGCAGGGTAACCATCAGCTCCATCAAAGTTATGCCCAAGCGGCGTTGGTATTCGAGTTTTCGTTGGCGTGGCCGTTGGTATTCGCTCATTGGACACTTACCTTTCCTGAGGTCGGCGCAACATCGACTCGTCGTTGAAAAGTGCCGGTACTAATGCTCACCGAGATACCTTGATCGGGCATCCCAAAGCGATCGAAGGCGATTGCGACGCTGGTCAGTTGCGTTGCCGGTTGTGCAGCAGTCACCAACGAGGAAATTCCCACTCGGTAGGGTGCTTGATTTATAAGCACCTTGTAGGGTGCACTCACTCGATCTAGCGAACTAATTCCACTGATTGTGTAGCTATTGTCTCCCCGTGCAAACGTGATTGTTCGCGTCGAGTTATTTTGCCTCGCCACTCTTTGAGCTTGGGAGAGATCTTGGGCAATCCTTTGCGCTGCGGCTTCGACTCGATAATTTAGTAAACTTTTTGAGTAAATGGGTGCTGCCGCGGCAGCAAGTACACCCAGGATCAGGACTGAGATCGTGATCTCTGCCAAAGTTACGCCCGACCTTTTGACCTCGTGTGTGCATGAGAGATGCATTTTCGTTACCCAACCACCAAGTTATTGATGGAGTTAGCAATGCGTTGCATCAGACTCCCATTGGAGTTAGCATAGAAACCCGTCGCGACCTGGGAAGGGGTCGAGTCCGTAGTATGCGGTTGGATTTCTGCGTTCGCCAGGCATTCCATAAAAACGTTCACGATATCTGAATCCCAGATTGTGCCAGCCTCCGCGATGAGAATAGATTCCGCTTTTTCACTCGGCATGCCAGGGCGGTAGGGACGGTCGCTGGTCATCGCATCGTACGCGTCTGCAACGGCAAGGATTCGCCCCTGCAATGGAATCGCTTCACCCACCAAGCCGGCGGGATAGCCAGAACCGTTGACCGCTTCGTGGTGATGTAAGACGCCCGGCAACACGTAATCCAGAAGTTTCAAATGCTTGAGGATCGTATGACCAATCTCAGGATGCTTCTTGACGATTGCATACTCTTCGGTGGTAAGTGCGCCTGGTTTTCCGAGAATGACGTCAGGTACACCAATCTTTCCCACGTCATGCAAAAGTCCAGCCATATAGATTCGCTCGCATTCTTCATTGCTCTCACCCAACCGAGCGGCGATTCTTCTAGCGTACAATGCAACGCGATCGCTATGCCCGCAAGTGTAGGGATCTTTTGCGTCGATTGCATTGATGATCACGCGAACGATTCCAATCAGCAGCGACTCTTGGGCTTCGAAGAGTTCGAGATTCCGCCCGTGGGACGACATGATGTTGGCCGCTGCGCTTAGCAAACTAGCTTCAAAAGTCCCAAATGAGTTTGCGTCCGGAACTTCGGATTCTAACGATTCACAAGGATTTGCATTGGAAGATGGCAATTTGTTAATTGCAACAATCCAACCGTAATTGTGCAGGCCTTTGGACACCGACAAAGCGATGCAATTGCGCAGCCCCGGATAGCCAGCTAGATGATGTTCTCCGGATTTAAAATTGATGACGCGTGGTCCACGTGCAAGGAGTGGAATGGAATCCGAAAGAAAACGAGCACATGTTTGGCGGTTATCGATCAAGCCTGTGGAAATAACATTTTGCCAGTCGGGCAAGCCTAACTCCGACGTATCCGTCAAAGAGTTGGAAATGAAGACAATGGTTTCCGCTCGTATAACGCTTGCAAGATCCGGCAGGCATTTCCGGGCAATCGATTCAATGGAGTGTTTGTTACCGCACAAATCAAAGTATTCGTTGGCCGTTCGCAACCAAGTCAATTCCTCGAAATCCTGAGTTACTTGATCAATAAAATACTCAGATTGGCTTCTCGTCGTCGTGGCCTCTGCTTGAAATTGGAGAGCTTCTAAGTGTGCCGCGACCAATGAAACGATGAGGGTCTCTTCCTGATCAGGCAAAACGAATCCGACTACAATCGGAATCACCGCATCTGGACAAGTATTTACGAGGACCGCTAGAGAACCTTGTTGCCGAAAAACGAACGGCTGGCACGAACGCTTGTCAAACTCACTGAGTGCCGATTGCAATAGCGCACACAAATTGGTCGAACCGTCTGTGTTGATAACGGTATCCCAATTTACAATTGAGAAACGCACTACACTTGCCGGTACTTTCAATACAGACTCGAGCCGCGAGGCAAGTCCGCAAGCAAGTTTAATATCGGCGAGTATTCGAGACATAGTTGCTTTGACATCATAAATACGAAATGAACTAGTTTTCAAGTCCGGCGTTTCGAGAGCGCGAGGCTCCGGCCGAGCCGACAATCCGAGTTGCACGACGCGCAATTTAGTGAAGCCACTGATTTTCTTGGCTCCGATCACAATTTTACGCGTCGTGTTGCATGAATTGGCACAGCCGACTTGCACATTTATTACCTCTATATCTAGCACGCAAACATTGGCGACGCCGAAGAATTTTATGATTAAATAATTTGCTCTATCCCAAATTAGAACGTACGTTTCTCCCGTTCGATCCGGAGCAGGTCCGAGGTTGACACAAACTGTTTGATTGCATTGCAGTCAATTGCAACATTACCAATTTTTAGGCTGTGAGAAGCAATGGTCCCATCATTTGTTAACCTTGGAGTTCGCAAACGCGCTGCTTTTAGTTTGGTAGAGCTTGTAGTGGTCGTACTGATTATCGGTATCCTGGCAGCGGTTGCGGCGCCCCGAATGTTCAATACGGCTTCCGATGCCAGAGACAATGGAACGAAAGCTTCACTCGGTGTCGTTCGCGACGCGATTGAGTTGTTCAGATCTCAGAACGGAAACTACCCCACTGCGGCCACGATTACAACGAGTCTAAGGCCATTCATGAACGGTGCATTTCCGAAGGTCCAGACAACGTCTGTGCCGAGTGCCAATCAGAACAACACGGTCGTTGCAAACACAGGAAATCCAATTGCAACGCCAGCGGGAACAGCCGGCTGGGCTTATAACGAAACAACAGGCGAGTTCGTCGTTAACAATGCCGCTTGCCTAACATGGTAGTCACGCCCTCAATGGAAGGTCGAAGAGTTCTCGTTGCCGAAGATAATGTCGTCCTCGGCGATGTCCTTCGATTCAATCTTCAGCGTTCAGGCTTTGCCGTATCTCTGGCGAGGAATGGCGTGGAAGCTTTACGATTGGCATCGTCGCAGTCGTTCGACATTCTGGTCACGGATTACGAAATGCCCGGGATTAACGGCGAGGAACTCTGCACGCGAGTCCGAAATGATTTGCATTTAGATACGATTCGAATCGTCATGTGTTCAGCGAAGGGTCTTGAGCTGGACCGAGACGAGCTTCAAAGCAGGCTCCGCCTTGAGCGATTCCTCTACAAACCATTCAGTATCCGTGAACTCACGACATTGCTCGACAAATTGGCGTTGCTCAATACGGAATTTGCCCCAACTCAACTAATATCGACGTGACCCTATGTCTGCAGCTCAACACAAACGCAGTTTATCGCGGCGACTGAGTGGACAGTATCTTTTGTTTGGCTTGTCTGGGCTGGTTTGTTTTACACTATCTGCAATGTACCTGACTTGGTATGGCTCGCTCGTCAACTCCCTTCCCGCTCTCGTTGGTCCTCCTTTGGCATTATTGCTGTTTGGCTCTCTAATACAGAGACGAACATCGCATTGGCATGAAAACCTCGAGCTTCAGTTAATTCATTTTGCGAATTCAAGTGCTCACTCGGTCAAGGAGTTGAGGCCACTACCGGCAACCGATTCGCTCGCTGCCGGCTGGAACCAATTGCTAGAACGTGTAAAAGAACACTCCGCGTGGAACGGAGTGGAACGCCGATTGTCGGAAGCAATTCATACGCAGCAAGCCAAGCGCTGGGAATCGGTCTTTCACAACCTTACCGATGGGATCGCTGTGAGCGATGCCGATGACAGGATCATCCAGCTGAACCGATCCTTTGCAACGTTGCTCAAGCGTGGAGACTCCAAAGCATTAGTTGGCATGAACATTATCGATTTGCTCTTGGAACAAGCCGACGAAACATCAGAGGCTCGTATTCGCGAACTGAGCATCAACCAATCCACTCAAGTCGTGGAGTTCCAACGATCCAAAGATCCCGCACAAGGAGCTTGGCGACTTAGCAGAATCGCGCAGACAGGAGACTACGGCAACCCAACCGATTCAATCTGGACATTGCGAGACGTTACACAACAGAAACTCGCGGAAGGGGCTAGAGAACAATTCGTCTTCACCGCCACACATGAGCTTCGAACACCGCTTGCAAACATCCGCGCGTATTCCGAAACACTAGCGATAGCAACCGATATTTCGGTGGAAGAGCAGCAGTCGTTTTACAATACGATCAACAACGAAGCCACTCGTTTGGCTCGATTCGTTGACGAACTGCTCAACATTAGCCAAATGGAAGCAGGAGCGATCACGATTCAGAAGCATGAGGTGCAATTAGACCGGCTACTTACGGAGATCCTCGATTGCCAGCGTCCACTAGCCAACGAAAAGAAGCAAGCCTTTGACTTTTCCGTTGCGCCGAAGCTTCCGAAGCTTTTGGCGGACAAGGATAAATTGGCTGCCGCGCTTACCAATTTGGTGAGCAATGCGATCAAGTACACTCCCGAAGGTGGCAAAGTAATTGTGCGGGTTGACGCGGACGCTTCTCGCGTTCTCTTCTTGGTGGAGGACAGCGGTATTGGCATATCGGCTGAGGACCTGCCGAAGATATGCGGCAAATTCTTTAGGAGCAGCGATGATCGCGTTCAAGCGGTCGTCGGCTCGGGACTCGGTTTGGCTTTTTCTCAAGAAGTTGCGAGACTTCACGGTGGCAACATATCGATTCGTAGTCAGTTGAACCAAGGTACTTGCGTCACTCTTGAGATCCCTATTCGCTAGTCAGACGGAACCAATATGTACACATGCAAGCGCTCTGGGGCGGTGGATACGATAAGCGGTCCGTTGCCGCTTACTCGGGAACATCAAACCATTTTCTTGAATGCCGTCGAAGGTTGTTTTGGCAATGGTCAACCAAAAATCGTGTTCGACCTTAGTCAGGTTCCATTGATGGATAGCATTGGACTCGAGGCACTCCTCGATGCGCGTGATCTGTGTCAAAAGCTTGGCGGCAGCATCGTACTTGCTCGACCTAATCCGCTGTGCCGCGATATCCTTCGAATCAATGGAATCGACAAAGAGCTCCCTGTTTACGAGGACGCAGTCAAAGCGATGGGGAGTTTTGCAAGATGAATCTTACATTAGAAGAAACTCCGACGACGGACCGGCCTGTCGCGCTGAGAATACCAAGCAAACCGGGACTGACCTCAACGAAGTCCAGCCCGCTCGGCGAAAATCTTGTTCACGCAGGACTTCTAAGCGATGGGGACTTAAAGTCGGCTCTCCAGCAACATTCGAACACCCATTCGCAGCTTGGTGAGACGCTGCTTGAAATGGGATTCGTCGAGGAGGACACACTTTTGTTGTTTTTGGGACAGCAATTAGCGGTCCCTTCCGTGCGCCTTCGCAGCGGCATCATCGACCCGAGCGTAGTGCGAATTATTCCTCGCTCCAAAGCAGAAGCCTTTTCGGTGCTCGGACTATTCAAGGTCAGAGGACGATTAACGGTCGCGATGGCTGAGCCGTCTAATCTGAGGCAACTCGACGAGCTTGAGCGAATCACCGGGTTACCCATACGTCCGGTCTTGGCAATGCGGTCTGCAATCGATCGGATGCTTGCCCATTGCTATGAAGAGAACTTTGCAGTCGATGCTATCACCGCGGACCTCGACGAAAATTCTTTGGAAATCCATTCGGATGCTGTCGATATCTCGCTAGCAGACGTCGAATCGCTTACCGATGGTAGCCCGATTATCAATTTGGTGAATTATATTATCGTCCATGCGATCCGGCAGAAGGCTAGCGACATTCATATCGAAGCGGGACAACAATCCTCCTTGGTTCGCTATCGCGTAGACGGACACTTACGAGAAATACTAAGACCTCGGCGAGAATTCCATCCGGCAATGATCTCAAGAATTAAGGTGCTCGCCAAACTCGACATATCGGAACATCGCATGCCACAGGATGGTCGAGTCCACTTGACCGTCGACGGCCGCGAAATCGATTTGCGAATTTCGACATTGCCTACCATTCTCGGCGAGAAGATTGTAATGCGAGTCTTGGATCGCAAGAACGTAACCTTTTATCTCGATAAACTTGGGATGCCGGAAGCTGCTTTAGCCCGAACGAAAAACCTGCTCAAACGCCCTTACGGTTTGATCTTGACAACCGGTCCAACCGGTAGCGGCAAGACCACCACGCTTTACTCCGCCGTGGAACTGATCAAATCGATCAAACGCAATATCGTAACGGTGGAGGATCCCGTCGAGTACCAACTCGATCTGATCAATCAAGTTCAGGTTAGCAACACGAAATCCATGAAGTTTTCAGATGCGCTGCGATCTATTCTGCGGCAAGATCCGGACGTGATCATGGTAGGAGAAATCCGCGATGCAGAAACTGCGGCGATCGCGATCCAAGCAGCGCTGACTGGTCACCTCGTTCTTAGCACTTTGCATACCAACGATAGCTTCAGCGCGGTGACCCGATTGCTGGACATGGGTATCGAGCCGTTTAAGCTGTCGGCCGCATTGCTAGGTGTCATCGCGCAGCGCCTAGTTAGAACCGTCTGCCCATCCTGCAAAACAAACTACTATCCCGCTTCGGAACAACTTGACGCGATACGCTACCAAGGGGACCGACGACGTCAGTTCGCGCGTGGGCAGGGTTGTCGAGAATGCTATGACACCGGATTCCGCGGCCGGACAGGAATCTACGAAGTATTTACTATTGATCGCGATGTTCGAGATCTGATTTCATCCAGTGCATCGATCGATGCATTGCGAGAACACCATCGTTTGCAGGGAAATGGGTCCTTGCTTGACGAAGGGATTCGGCTAGCCGAATTGGGCAGAACCAGTTTAGACGAAGTGATCGAGGTCGCTTATTCCGAGTAACACCCAGCCAACGGCGATAGCCGCGGTTAACTGCGGGTTGCCGCATTGGACGCCACACCCACAAATCCAAACCGAAGCTAGTTCTTTCTCTCTCGTAAATGCAAGCCCTTGGGCCAATGCAACAACGACTACTTTCGCTTACGTCCTATTTGAGTCCTAACTACCCATGCTATTTCAATATCTCGCAAAAGACCGTCAAGGCAAATCGGTTGACGGAAATTTCGAAGGAGATAGCGCACTTGCAGTTAGGCATCGACTCCGCTCGCAGGGACTCTTCGCTTTGTCCGTGGTTCAGGTGGAGTCCAGTTCACGAGTTCGCCGCGCGCCTTTCCATGATCTATCGAAAAGCCCCAGATTCTCGTTCTGGAAGGCTCGAGTCAAAACGTCAGAATTGATCGTCGCTTTGTCTCAACTATCGATCATGTGCCAATCGGGCGACGACCTTGCAGAAGCTCTCAATACTGTCGCGAATCAGTGCCCGGCCCCCGCCCTAAAACGTGTGTTACTTGTTGCCTATCAGGATGTTTCACAAGGACTCAAATTCTCAGTCGCAATTGCAAAACATCCCAGAGTCTTTAGCGAGTCAATGGTCGCAGCTCTTGCTGCAGGTGAGCAAGCCGGGCGCATCGTCGACGTGTTGGAACGGACAACGCGAATGCTGCGAAAGGATCAGAATTTACGCAGCAGCGTCATGGGGATGTTGATGTATCCCGCGGTTCTTTGTGCTATTACGTTGAATGTCATTTGTGCGATGCTTTTCTTCGTGCTCCCTCAGTTTGCAACCATCTTTGAAGACATGGGCCGCCCTGTTCCGCCGCTAACCAGTATTCTGCTGGCATTGGGTACTGGCCTTCGCAATCACTGGATAGCGATCGCGTTGGGGGCCGGAGGAATCCTTGGTTTGATGGTGTATTTCCGAAAGCACTCGCGCGTCCATCGCATTTTTGATGCTGCTCTTTTGAATACGATGATCATTAAAGAGTCGATGCGTGCACTGATTACCGGCAGACTATTTCGTTTGCTTGGCACGATGTTGGAAAATGGCGTTCCACTTCTGGAGAGTATTCATCTATGCCGAAATGCCACTCGAAATAGGCTGTTTCAGGAGATGTTCGAAAAAGTTGAGCAGGAAATATTGCAGGGCGAGGGGATGAGCCAAACGTTGGTGAGTGCGACGTTCCTGCCAGCCGGAGCGGCCCATATGGTTTCTACAGGCGAGCGAACGGGTAAGCTGCCAGCAGTGTTGCTTTCGGTTGGGGAATACTTTGAGGACGAAGGTGAAAGCCGTCTGCGTACGCTGGTAAAGATGCTCGAGCCAGCCATCATTGTCGGTCTTGGTGGGGTGGTTGCGGTTGTTGTTTTGTCGATTATTTTGCCCTTGCTGGATGTAACGACCGCTTCGAGATAAGTGTACCGTGAATCGCTAACTCTGTTTCGCTTGCCAACGAACACGACCTAGTGTTTGCTACCATGAGCAGACTCTTTTCTCCCATTCATCGACTTAGCGAACGATTGTTCCAAAGCAATTACGGTTGGACAGGCGTGGAAATCGGTTCCCACTGCATCAACCTTGCGCAGGTAAGGAAAAACGAGAATCGGTGGCAACTTGCCTCTGTCTGGACGGTCGAGCATCCAACCCCAGTATCGATCACCCCGCTGTTAACCGCCACAGCGCCTAACTCGAATCGATCGGATGAGTCGTTTGGTTGGTTAACGGCCGATGAGTTGATGGAATACGGTCTAGCCCCCAGTTTAGAACATCTTACGAATTTAAGTGGTCTTTTTCGCGGACGCAATTGCGCAGCGACCATCACCGATGGTCTGATCGCATATCGCGAACTAGATATTCCTGCTTGTGCTCCGACGGAATCGCAGGCCATCATACAGTCCGAAATCGCGCTCGAGATGGACTGCACGTTAGAAGACTTGCTGACCGACTGCTGGCAACTGCCTCAGAATCGCCCTCGTTCCGATGCGTCTTGTTTTGGAGCTGTCTCGATAAAAAGATCTACGGCCATGATGTTAGCCAGCGATCTCCTCAAAATCGGATTCGAATGTCAGGTACTCGACGCAATGCCATGCGCGATGGCTCGTGCAACCTCGATGGTTCTTGGCGATTGCAATGAGTCAACACTTGCAATCGACTTGGGTTACCATCAAGCGACACTTACGCTGGTTCAAAAAGGCTGTCCTATGCTCACGCGAGGATTGCGTGAACTCGGGCTTTTTTCTTTGCTTGAACTGATTGCGAACTCTACGGAGATCAGTCTCTCCGATGCTCTAACCTTGCTCTTTCAATCCTCCTCGCATCGAGGTGGTCTATCAAACGCGGACGATGACTTTTCAAATCCTATGTTACAGAAGCTTGGCGGATACTTTCAATTGTTGCTGAAAGAAATTTCCAGGACCATCCAGTTTGTCGATCGAGCATTTCCCATGTTACATCCGGAACAAATCATGCTCATGGGCGCTGGAGTACGAATTCCAGCTGTAGATCAATCGATCGAAAATCGAGTTGGGATCCCTACCCATACCTGGTCCATGGACTTGACCAATAATCTATTCGGCAACCAACATGTTGGTGTGTATGCCATCGCTGCCGGCTTGTCGAGCCTGGCATGGGAGGGCATTTAATGCATGTCAACTTGTTACCCTCCTCGTTTGTCTGGCGACGACTGTTTTTCAAGCGACTGCGTCAATGGGGATTCGCGTTTTCGGCAATCAGCATCGTCTTGTTGTTGGGCAACGCTAAACTGCTAGGCGAATGGTGGACTGGATTTAATAAATTGCAAGAATCAAAGACGGCAGAGTTTCCGATCCGCCAACGGCAACAAGATTTACTCAAGGAAACTAAAGAAACGGCGGCCATCGAGCAAAAGCTCCAACAACTGCATTCGGCCGCATCACAGGATCACTCGACAGCGATCTTGGGGATCGTTGCCAAGGGCGTACATGCGACAGGGAATACAGTCCAGATTCAAGAAATGCAATTCTTGGACAGCAGCAAGCCTATCGTCACTTCCAGTGGGACAGGAGACGCGCCACGGAATTCCGCAACACAGCAGATTGCATCTGTAGAACTCAAATTGCCGGCTAGCGAACGCCAACTTAGCCTGCGTGGCATTGCGATCGAAAGCGAATCGATTTCAACACTCATGCAGAGTCTTGAGGAATCAGGTGTTTTTTCAAAAGTCGAGCTTCGTTCCACTCAGGAACGACTCATCTTGGATCGATCCGTTCAAGAGTTTCAATTGGAGTGCATCAATCTTGAATAGTTTCCTGTGGGCCAAGACCCCACTGTTGCGATACGAAAAGATAATGCATTTTGGCATGGTTGGTCTCATGCTAATTTGCGTTGTTGGTGGCTATTACTTGCGTTGTGCAATCGCACAGAACGTCGATCGATTGGCAGATCGCGTCGAGGAATGCAGAGCATTCTGTTTGTTGGAAAGTGAGTTCAATAAGACCATCTCCGAGTTTCAACAAAAAAGGGAGAGGCTAGAAAAGGAGTACCGAGAAACGTTAGCTCGGATTCCAAAGAAGCTCGATGACTCGCAAGTCCTTTCCTCTGTTCGAGGAATCGCTCAGACATCGCATTGCAGCTTGCTAGATTTCCGACCCATTGCAACGCAGAAGCAAGCGGAATTCCAAACGCGAACTTTTGATCTTCGCTTAGAAGGTGGTTTCAAGGATCTCTTCCAGTTCTTCGATTCGTTGCGGCATGTGCCCTATATCTATCAAGTGTCGCGAACGAAAGTTTCTGAGCCGGCAGGAACGGCAAGCACATGCCGCTTTGACTTGGAATTGAAAGTCATTTTTGACCACGCTTGGAATATAGAAAAGTAATCGCAAATGATTCAACTATCTACAACCGGCTATATGAAAATTGGAGTGATTCCGTTTCTACTTGGGATTCTATATTTAACGCTTTCAGCGAAACCTCCGACGCAAGACGCGTTAACCTCCGAATCAAAGGCAGCGACCCACGGAAATCCCCATCACGAAGCAGGAAAAACATCAAAAGGAACTGGAAATTCCAAAAGAATTCCATGGCCCGAATTTGAGTTGAGCGATCTCAAAAAGTGCGATCCTTTTGATCGACACATGATTTTCCCAGCATTGGCAACCCAGTCTGCGGAATCAGAATCAAAACCGATTAACCGACAATCCTTGGTTGCCACGCACAGTCAGCCTTTTCCTAGCAAGTTGGAACCGATCAAAGTTCAAGCGGTATTTGAATCCCCGCGTGGGATTGCAGCTTTGGTTGGTGACCGGGTGCTGCATGTAGGTGACCAACTAAGCGATGGGTCGCAAGTGATGAGCATTACTCCGGAGCAGCTAATTGTTTCGTCTCCTGGCGTTGACTGAAATAGACCGAAACGCCAGGAGTCATACATTTAGACATAGTTCTAAGGCGAGCGGCAGAATGGTTTGTACCGGGAGGGAGAGGCTCCTGCCGATCCAAAGCCAAGCTCGGCAGGAGCTTCGCCCTCCCTTCCGAATCGCAGGTAGGTAGATTTCAGCCTGCCGCTCGCCTAACTCTATTCCCCCTTCAGCCTCAATATGCTTGAGGCTGAACAATTTACTTCGTCAAAGTTGCCAGGGTGAACGGGGGACTAACAGCCTGATTACGAACCGGCGTTGGCGGTGTCTTTCTTTTTCTCAGCATCTACGGGCTTGGTATCCTCTGCAAGCAGTTTCTCGATCATTTCCTCGAGCGCCTTCGCGTTCTGAGGGCCCGAGCCGACTTTGATCATACGCACGACCCCTTGCTTGTCGAGCAACACAGCTTGCGGGATACCAGAAACGGCGAGTTGCTTGTTGTATTGACTTCCCTTCGGCGTCAAGACGAACCCGTGTCGAAGTTCATAGTGCTTGCGAAAAGAGGCTAGCATCTCGAGTTCCTGTTCGTGCGAAACGTCTGTACCTCGCACTGCTTGCTTCTTGTCCTCGTCCCAGACGTATCCTTGGTCGGAGGTCATGCCGAGGATAGCGAATCCTTTATCTGCGTAAGCATCATGCCAATCTCTCAAGTGAGGGAAAGTCGCGATGCAAGGTCCGCACCAGACTGCCCAGAAATCAAGAAGTACTACTTTGCCTTTGAGACCAGCCAACGATGTTTCGTCCATTCCAACAAAAGACTGGGCTTCGTATTCTGGAGCGGCAGTCCCAACAAGTCGCTCTCGAACCATCGACGATTCTAACCTCGAATAGATCGACTTGAGGGTTTTGACCATCGCGTCCAATTGCTTTACTTCGTTGGCATCGGTGGGTACCGGAAAGGCTTCCAAGCGAGCTTTCAATTCTTCGGCGACTTCGATTCCTTTGGCCGGGTTGGAGTAAGTGAGTTCATTCATTTGACTTGACCGCAAAGATAGGTAGGCCGACAAGTCGTTGAGCCCACAGTCTTTCGAATCAAGCTTTTGAAGAACTAACGTTTCGACGAACTTGTTCCGGTCGTTCACCTCGTCAGCATTGGATTCATCGAACATGTTAGAAAAGGTGTTCGTGACACGGACGAGGTCTCTAAGATCTTCGGTTCCTTGCGAGACACCCGACTTGACGCTGTCCACTGAATCTCGCATCAACTTCAACGCATCGTCCTTCTTTTCAGCCTGCATGCAGAGGCGTGCATAGGTCGACTCTAAATCTCGCCGAACGGCACGGAGGGCATCGCCTGCAGCGGTCACTGCAGCCAAGGACTTGTGAGCCACGTCGAGAGCCTCAGGCATTCGCTTTTTCTGCATTAGCATGGAACTCAACATGGAGGTTGCCATCGATAGACTGCGGGCGGACTCCATACTGAGTGGCTGGGATGCGGACCA
>JBBRGW010000023.1:0-18667 GCA_038223525.1 Pirellulales bacterium | reverse complement strand
ACCTACGGTAGGACGCACCTGCCGGGTGCGACTTTGGCCTGATAGACTCTGTTTCCATATGCTTCACAAGTGATGTGAGGCTTAAGAAGGATCAAAAGACACTTCGCGTAGCGTCATGTAGCAACTCCTTCATTAGCTGCTCTTTCGTCACGGGCAAAGGAGGTGCGAAATGGAGATCAAGCAACTCTGAGTTTGCATCCACCAAGTTGGAGGTTGACTTTTTTTTGCCTGAGTTAGTAGACTCATGACTTGCGAGTACCAGTTTTCCTCGGGACCTAAGCGACATTCCTGCTTGAAGAGATTCGGCACTTAAGTCCATTCGCAACTCGCCTGCGATGGATTGCAGATTGCCGTTGGTTGCGGGCACCCAATTGTCGACCGATCCTGAAGCAGCGGAGGCAATCACCAACGCATCTTGTTAAGCGTATGTCACCGCCAGATCGCAGATTTTTCACAATGATTACAAAATCGTGGCGGACGCTGCTATTTATCAGAGTAGGCTTTCAAGAGCCGGTTCTTTTCTTCGGTAAGAAGCCAAGGGTCAATCTTGGTAGGCCGAAGTGCAAGATAGGGTTTGCCGAGTTTCGCGGCATCCAATACCAGTCGAACTGTTCCCAGCTCTGCCTTGAGTTTCTGAATCGATTTGCGCAGATCGGAATTGCCGCCGGCATTCTCCTTATTGGCCGCTTCGATATCGTCCAATTTGAGTTTGAGCTGTGCAGTTTTGTCCTCGAAAGCATTGCGTTCATCGAGAAGTTTTTTGCGTCGATCCTCTTCGCGACGATTCCAATCTGCCAAGTTCTTTTGGTATTGGCTAAACAGAGACACTTGCACTTTGTAGTTTGCAAGCTGTGCGTTGTATAGGTTCAGCTGGTTCTGATAAATCGAAGATCGCTCGGCCTCGATGTCGCGGAGGTCGCGAGGGACCTGGATCTCGCGAGTAAACTGCTGCTGATTGATGGTCTCGATGATGTATCGAAAAAAGAACTGATTCACGTAGATCGCATCGCGGTTAGGGAGCACCGGTTGACCGGAAGGAGGAAAGACCGGAGCTGGCATACCGGGGCCAACACTCGCTCGTTCTGCATCGCGTCGACGGATTTGTTCGCGAAGGGATGCGATCTCTTGCTTAAGGCTTTTGGCCGTGGCCTGATTTTCGCCAGTCACTTCTTTGGTCTCCTTTACCGAGGAGGCTAAAATCTGCTCAAGATTTTCAAGTTCCACAGACATGTTTCTTTCCATCTCTTGCAGACCAACATCACCCAATTCTTGGTGTTGAGTTAATGTCTTGAGGATCACTTGCGACCGCGCATGGGCAAGGGAGTATTGGTTCTCAAAAGCTTGACTGAGTTTTAACTCTGGAATGCCGATTAGCGATTTTCTAGCCTTGGATAGCAACTCTAAATCGATAGGCGACTGGGACTCTGTGGAATCAAGTGTTCCGATAATCTCTCCCATCCATTCGCAGTAAGATTTGCGAAGATCCATCGGCACGGATTCGCGTTGGCATGCGTTGAGCAACGCTTGGAATAGTCTCGTCGCCTCTACCGCGTTTTCGATATTGATCAAGCAAAGCAATTGAAGTTTGCCGCTCGTGGCGCGGGTATCTTTGGAGTTCGCACCGGCATTGGATCGTTCAATCGATTTCAATGCGGACGGGAAGTCTCGCATTCGAAACTGAGTCATGGCGAGGACACAATTGGCAAAAGAATCCTTTTCATTCAGCGCGATCCTCGCTTCGAGAAAGGCGGTGACCCATTCTAGATCTTTCTCGGACGGAGTATCCATATCTCGCAAAGCGTCGAGAACCGTTCGTTTGGTAGATGTCTTCGTTTCTTGCGCCAGCAAGTCAGAGGAACAACCGAGTGCGAAAAACGCGACAACCAATGTGAACTTCAGGCAAGAAAATCGATTACGATTCATGGTCGGGCCCAAGCAAAAAGATGAGATGCAAGACCAATGTGTTATACATCGAATTCAGGTGAGAATAAATTGCGAAATCCAAAAAAGGCAGGATTCCATGTGGCGGACACTGCTGCGTAGGACGGAAACGAAAAGTCCGTTTTTTTGAGATGGAGGTGCAGGAGGGGAACAGTTGAGGGCAACGGTTGTGCTCTGGTCGCACCCGGCAGGTGCGACCTACTTTTGTTACAATGGATGCTCAGCTAGCGAAATGTCGAATAAGTTGTGAGAAGAATGATGAGGATGAAAACAATTCGAACTCGGACGGGGGCTTCGGCAGCCAAATTTGGAATGGGACTGGTTTGCATCGCATTGCTCATCGTCGCTGCGGCTAGTTTTGGACAACAACCCACGCGGGAAATGGAATCACCACCAGGTGTTTTGCCTGAGACGACTGTTAAGGATTACAAAAATGATCCATTATTCCAAGAGATTCAAAGGATGATGCTCAAAGGGAGCGTCGCCGGCAAGGACGAATCAAAAACGACGGCTTTTGATTCGCGTCCATTTTCTTTGGGGGACGAGTTCCAGTTCAACTCGATCAGCGATGCGCGGTGGCATGCGATCGAAACCCTATTTTCCGCTTCACGATCGATGGAGAAAGATCGGGCAGCATGTGCGAAACAGGGGGACAAAGTAGGTGCAACAAAAACGCACGAAATCATTCGAACGCTTCGCTCACAAGCCGTCGAACTGCTACTCGCAAAATGATTCAGCAGCCCGCTAATGTTGCATCTTAACCAGTTTCTTGGTTAAACTTTGAAAGCGGCACTGTCGTTCCGACGATGAAACCGTAGCGGAGACTGCCGTGCCTCACTCTGCAGGAGACTCGCTCTCGAGTAATGTGGCCAAATGCCCATTATGCCGTTTCGACTTGGAAGGGCATGCTTTTTCTGCGATACTCTCGGGCACGCAGTGGCACCACCTATTATGGGGTGTTTCCTGCCTTTTGGAGCTCATAGGGAGCCCAAATCCGAAGCCGGAGGGAATAGCCGGGCTTACGACCATTTTTGCGTGCATCGACGGCTGGATTGACCAACCCTTTCACGCTTGTTTTATTTGGGAGATTGGCTGAATGTACAAGAATTTAAACGCAACCGTTTTGGGTGTATCTGGACGACAAAGCGAATTGATCGAATTGGCGATGACCTACGGCTTTCGTGGCTTGGATATCGATATCGTCGATTTGGTCAAGCGAACACAACGGAGCGAATTTGAAAAAGCAGCTCGCTATCTGCTGAGCGCCAAGATGTTGGTTAGCGGTTTCGAGACACCGATCGATTTAGACAGCGACGATGCGACCTTCGAAAAGACCCTTGCGCAATTGCCTGCGACGATTGAGATTGCCGGCAAAGTGAACGCGCGAGCTGGATTTTTGAGACTACCGGCTGCAACGGATCGCTTGCCATTCCATGAGTATTTTGATGTGCTCCGCAAACGCGTAGACCGCATTGCCGAGATTTTTGCAGCGAATAAAGTCATGCTTGGACTTTACTTTTCAACTGCCATCGAAAATCGCGAGAACCGCCAATTCAAGTTTATTCAAGACGCAGAAGGCTTTATGGCTTTCTTTCATGCTTGCACCAATCCAAGCGTTGGCTTGGTAATCGACACGTTTAATTGGGTTGTTGGCGGCGGTACTTTCGAGCAATTGGCGACGATCCCTGGAGACCGGATTGCTGTTTTGCGTTTGGCTGATGCGGAAGTGTTGCCAACCATCGACGACGCGAGCCTTAAGATGCGTCAGCTGGCAGGAACGAGCGGCGTAATAGACAACGTGCGGATCGTTTCTGTCTTGAGCAAAGCAGGGTTCGATGGACCGATTACAGCTTTTGGGCATGCGAGCAATTTTGGTGGCATGACACGAGATTCGATCGTGGCCAAGAGTCAGGATTCACTGGATCATGTGCTTGCGGGCGCAGGTCTGCCCACATTCACGCGCCGACCCGATATGATAGTCGAGTCGACTTCTCCGCTAGTCTTGGAAGACATTGGATTGGAAGCGTAGTTGGCTAGTGTTTCTGTTTTTTAAAGCCGTGATCTTGAGGGTGTAATGTCTAGACTGACGCTTCGCGTTGTTCAGGGAGCAGATAGAGGCCGCACTTATGCGGACCTGAAGACGCCGATATCCATCGGTCGTGAAGAAGGGAACTCGATCCAACTGAACGACGAGAGAATCAGTCGATTCCATTGCAAGATTCAGGAAGACAACGAACACATGGTGCTCACCGATTTGGAGAGCACCAACGGAACTCGTGTCAACGGCCAGGATTGCCAATTGCGCATTCTGCGTTTTGGCGACATTATCACGGTGGGCCGGAGCATGCTGCTTTTCGGAACCCACGATCAAATTAGCTCGCGCGTCCAAGAGAGTCTCACAGCGGTCGAAGAATCCCGCTTGATCAAGAAGACGGACAGCGGCGATTTTGATTTGGATCCATCGCTTGCCGAATCGGTTCGAGCGCTACGGGATCTCAATCAGCCACCGCAGTTGCCACAACGACTTAGTCCGAGTCAAGCCGCCCAACTCGCAGAACTTCTCGAGTATTTCCATGCGAGAATTGGCGAGGTAGTAGACGTCGTCAAGATCAACGAAAAACGCCCAGCGATCCACGTCGACTTAGCCACATGGCAATTGATGTTGCAACTTTATGGTCGACTATCGGAACTCATCAGAGGGATCGCGGATCCCGATTTCAAGTCGCCCAATCCATAAACTCTCCTACATCAACAATCGCCATGGCTTCCTTTTTGAACTTCACCAAGATGCAGGGTGCGGGCAATGACTATGTGTATTTCAGTGGCTTCGATCAAACATTGCCGATAGATTTGCCACAGCTCGCCGTGGAAGTTTCCGATCGAAGGTTCGGCATTGGGGGTGATGGATTGATCGCCATCCTTCCCAGCCAAGTCGCCGATGCGCGCATGCGTATGTTCAACGCCGATGGCAGTGAATCGGAAATGTGCGGCAACGGTATCCGATGCGTCGCTAAGTACGTTTACGACCACGGCATCTGCAAACGCAATTCTTTGACCATCGAAACCGGCGCGGGGGTGCTTTCGCTCGACCTGACTGTCTCCCATGGATTGGTCTCCCAGGTTACCGTCGATATGGGGCTACCGAAACTCGAAGCTGCCCAGATTCCGACAACGCTCGGTGCAGGTCCACAGTCGCAGGTGATCAATTACCCTATCGAATATCGCGGCCATACACTTTTTGCAACTTGCGTCTCGATGGGGAATCCCCATTGCGTTCTTTTTGTACCGGAAGCGACCGATGAATTGGTTCTTGAAATTGGTCCGATGATCGAAAAAGACGATCGCTTCCCTAAGAAGACCAACGTCGAATTTGTAGAGGTCCTGTCGCCCGGCGAGGTGATGCAACGAACTTGGGAACGCGGGTCCGGAGAGACGTGGGCTTGCGGAACAGGTGCGAGCGCCGTTTGCGTCGCTGGCGTTTTAACTGGTCATACAGAGCGTGAGATCCTGATCACGCTACGAGGCGGCCAACTGCGATTGCGTTGGGATGCTCAAAGCAGCCGTGTCTTCATGACAGGTCCAGCGGTAGAAGTCTTCTCGGGCCGTTGGCAACTAAGTGAGCAATGAAAGTCCCGAAGTTTGATTTCCAACGCATGACGATGCGATGGGGAGGGACGCTATTGGCCTTCGGTATACGAGCCTGGATGAGAACGCTCGATGCTCGAATAGCCTGTTATCAACCCAACATGGATCCGGCGGTAGCATGCTTTGATGGGCCCGCCATCTATGTCGTCTGGCACGAGTACCTCGCATTGCCACCTTGCAATCGTCGTGGCTGCGACGTCACGATGTTGCTCAGTCAGCATCGCGATGCGCACTGGCTGACCGAAGTGATCCGTCAGTTTGGTTTCAAGACCGTTCGC
The DNA here is from genome assembly GCA_038223525.1 of Pirellulales bacterium. Lineage (GTDB taxonomy): Bacteria > Planctomycetota > Planctomycetia > Pirellulales > Pirellulaceae > JBKCUI01. The sequence goes on along the minus strand of JBBRGW010000023.1, from coordinate 12,803 downwards.
GGCTCGACTTCACGCGGTGGCGTACAAGCGATTCTCCAGATCCGTCGCAATAACCGCGGGACGAGCCTTGTGATCACTCCAGATGGCCCCAAAGGGCCACGCCGGCAGCTTTCGAGCGGATGTGTTTTCCTTGCCGGACTTTTGGGGATTCCGATTGTTCCATTGGGCTGTGGATTCGACCGTCCCTGGCGAAACAATAACGCTTGGGATAAGTTTGCGATCCCTCGACCTAGCTCGCGGGCTAGAATTGTTTTGGGACCTGCAATTGTTATTCCTCGAAAACAGACCAAGGAAGAGATCGAAGCCCACCGCCTCTATGTAGAATCGATGCTCATTGCAGTGACCCAAGAGGCCGAAGCGTGGGCTGCAGAAGGCTCGATGCGTGTTGGTGAACGGGCGTTTTATCCAGTACCCAAGGGAGCGATTCAACTGTGACAGGCTTTTTGTGGAGCGACGATGCCGACTCTTTCTTTGGCGAACAACCGAAAGCGAAGACTCCACCTGCAACAACACCCCACAAAGCACCTGGAAAGTCCCCTACCAAGCCTCCAGCAAAGGCGAAGCCTGGAGCGAGTTCCGATGCACCGTTGAGTGTCGGCCAACTCAACGCGTGGATCAAGAACTCGATTGAACAAACGGTCCCAACGTTTTGGCTTGTAGGCGAGATCGGCAACCTCAATCAATCCGCATCGGGGCATGTCTATCTCACCATCAAGGATTCAACCAGTCAAGTCTCTGCGGTATTATGGCGGTCGACCTTCGAACGCTTAGGCATGGACCTTCGTGAGGGCATGGCGGTTTTGGTGCAAGGACGCATTGAAGTCTATGGTCCGCGCGGTACCTATCAAGTCATCATTGCGAGAATGGAGCAACAGGGGCTCGGCGCCTTGCAAGCTGCGTTTCGCCGGTTGCATGCCAAGCTTGAAAAGGAGGGGCTGTTTGCTCCTGAGCGAAAGAAACCACTCCCGATATTTCCATCACGCATTGGATTCGTAACAAGCCCAAGCGGCGCTGCGATCCACGACTTCACTCAAGTTCTCAAGCGACGCTGGCCAGGCGCGAGCGTTTTGATTATTCCCTCGCGGGTTCAAGGTGATGGGGCAGCGGAGGACATCGCGGAGGGCATTCGTGTTGCTGCACTGCTGAGACCCGCGCTCGACGTATTGGTCGTTGGACGAGGGGGAGGCTCCTTGGAAGACTTATGGTGTTTTAACGAAGAGGTGGTCGTTCGAGCCATAGCCGCCTGTCCTTTGCCGACCGTATCCGCAGTGGGCCATGAGATCGACGTTACGCTTTGCGATTTGGCGGCCGACGTCCGAGCGTTGACCCCATCGGAAGCGGCCGAACGGATTGTTCCGAGCCGTGACGATGTCTACGGATCGTTAACGAAGGTCCAGCATCGAATCGATACACTTCTGCTAAATCGATTGAGTCAATCGGAGATGCGATTAAAATCGACGGCGAGCCGGCCGATATTTCAATCGCCAGAACGATTGCTTGAAACTCCGACACAACGGTTGGATGATTTGCATGAGTCGCTGGACAACAAACTCGATGTCGTCATCCAATCGCGGACTGAGCAACTCGAACGGGTCTCGCAAGTCCTCGATGCAATCAGTCCGCTCAAAACGCTTGCTCGAGGTTATTCCGTCACTTTGGACGCAGAGAGCGACAAAGTGGTTATGAGCGTCGAGCACGTAAAGAGCGGTCAACAGATCCGCACCAAACTAAGCGACGGCGAGTTCGTAAGCAAAGTGCTTTAGCACAACGTGGCGGACGCTGCCAGCGTCGACAGCAATCTGCCATTTGTGCTAAACTAGGTTCCTTATCAGGTCAATATAGCTAAGTAAGCTTCCAGTTTGCCATCGGTGATTCATCGGATGCTGGAAGCTTAGGTGAGCGGCAGGCTGTGTTATACCAGTCGTAGTTTGGGCCATTGTCCCGAACGAATCAACGGACGGGACATTGGTCTCATCCTACGGTACTTTTCATTCTGCCGATCGACTTACGCCAATTTAACAACCCAAAAAAAACTGGTGAGACCCAACTTATATCAGGCATGAAACACCACATCTCCGACCTTTCCCGATCCAAGAAGCTTTTCCTCGGTACGAACAACCGCAAAAAGATTGTCGAACTGATCAACCTGTTGGAACCCCGCGGATTTGAAATCAAAGTACCTGCCGATTTCTCTGATGTTCATGATGTGGAAGAAAGCGGCTTGACGTTTTTAGAGAATGCTAGGTTGAAAGCAGCCTCGCAAGCAAAGCATCGAAGCATGTGGGCTATTGGCGAAGACAGTGGCCTTTGCGTCCCTGCTTTAGATGGCCGCCCGGGAATTTACTCCGCTCGTTTTTCAGGGCCGGAAGCCAACGACCAATCCAACAATGGATTGCTGTTGCAAGAAATGCAATCGCTTCCCGTCGGCAAACGCCGCGCTTACTATGTCTCCACCATCGCCCTGAGCGACCCGCAAGGCAACATGCACATCGAGACTTACGGAGAATGCTGGGGACGTATTCTGACCGAGCCAAAAGGTTTGGGTGGCTTTGGATACGATCCACTGTTCGAGATCGAAGAGTACCATCAGACGTTCGCAGAAATGGGCTTGGGCGTGAAACGTGCGATAAGCCACCGAGCGAGAGCGCTGCGTGCATTCCTTAATCGTCTCGATGAGATGATCACTTAGCGATGTCGCCAAGCAGTCTTTTCGATTGGTTTTTGTTGGCTATTGCTGCATTCGGTATCGGGATCACCAAGAGCGGCTTCTCAGGCGTAAGCATGGTGCATGTCTATTTGTTTGCATCTGTTTTTGGCGCGAAGGATTCGACAGGAATCGTTCTGCCGATGCTGATCGCCGGCGACCTTTTTGCGATGTCGGTTTATGGAAAGAAAGCCAATTGGAGTTATGTTCGGCGCATGATGCCCCCTACGTTGATAGGAGTCGTCGTGGGCTGGCTGTTGATGTTTCGATTGCCCGAAACCTATTACCGACCCTTGATCGGATTAATCATCTTGGCTTTGACTGCGATGCAGATCATTCGCATTTGGAAAGAAGAGTGGCTTGCGGACGTCCCGCATGCTGCTTGGTTCGCTTGGAGCATGGGAATTCTCGTTGGCTTGACCACCATGCTTGCCAACGCTGCTGGCCCCGTGTTCGGGTTGTATCTCTTGGCGATTGGGTTGCCCAAGATGGAGTTTGTCGGGACAGCAGCATGGTTCTTTTTGATCTTGAACGTGATCAAGATACCATTCAGTTGGAGCTTGGGTCTGATCCGCCTCGACACGCTGGCGCTCAATGCAGCCTTGGTTCCGTTGATCGCCCTGGGGCTTTGGATAGGGACAATGGTGATCCAGAAGATACCGCAGCGGCTGTTTGATAGCCTCATCTTAATACTAACCGGCGTAGCATCCTTGCGAATGCTTTTTTGGTAGTCGTTATTTAGCCAATACCATTTGCAAGATGCCGGCGAGACCGAAGAGCGAGAAGCCGGCGAAAGCGATTGCTAGCCAAGACAAAAACCGCCCAGGGTACTGCAGCCCGGAGCTATCCGCGAGTTCAAGGACCACTTCCTCTGCTTGCGTAAGCGAGAGCCCCAGCTCGTCACGGTATAGGCAGACTGCCTCGTCCCAGTGACCTTGTTGGATCAGATGTGTAGCGAGTGATTCTATATTGGACATGTTTTCTTACGAATTCACCGCCTAGGCAATTTGAGGCGATTGAGAGGAGTAGGGCCTCTGGCGATGATGGATGGAGTTTGAAATTGAAAAGTAGGTTTTTTTCCTAGCTAGTTCGTTTCGGCACAGTACTTTTGCTGACTTTAGCCAAACCTTAGTATTGAGCCAGTTTTTTTAGACTCCTATACTCCGCCTCGTTCAGACCCATAAGTCCATCCTCGATACACCGATTGGAGAACGATTCGGTAGTGGTACGGAGTCTTCTGTCCGATTCAGACCTTTTGCGCCAACTCACGCTTTTGCGGCAGAGGTTGCGATGCAATGTCATGAGACGAATTGCTCACTTTGAAGTGAGTGTACGGACGGCTGCGCTTTTTCTGATTTTGATGTCAATGACGGGCATGTTGGAAGCATTCATCGCGATGCCCACAGGCCGTGCAGGTGAAATTGGTGTTCCGCTCTCGGATCCTAAGTTTGGGATCCGCGTCTTCGCACATAACGCGATCAAGCAAAAGCAGGGGGTATACGACGTCTACACCTTGACCGGCGATTGCCGAATCTATCAAGGATCCTTCTCGGCAACCTGTGACAAAGTCCATATTTGGGTAGACCGCTCTTTGCGGGAGTCTCCGTCGGAAGGCCAGCCCAAAAAAGCGATCGTTCAAACGATTGGCCACTATGTAGTGCGTTGGTCCGAGGAGCAACGGATCGAAGACGCGACTGCCGATGCGCAGTGGATGGGCCGCTTGTTCAGCAACTTCGACATCGACTTCCACGTGGATGTCTGGGACCAAAAGGGCGACGAAGTACCGGATCTGAAATGGTCAGATCGCAATTCCGTAACCCCCGCCGTCGTTTGGGCACCTGCTGCGGGAGATCATCAAACACAGTTGGCTTCCCAACTCGAGGTGCCCCCGACAAGCAACTTCAGCGGCCAAGGAATTCAAGTTGGTAACACGCAGTTCGGTGGGACCGTGCTCGAACTCGGCTCGATGCCAATGGGTGAAGGCGTTCAAGCGTTTCAATTGCCCCCACAAGTCGATTTGGGTCCGGCGCCGGTAATCGGTCCGGTCGCCCAGTCATCACCAAACATGGTCGACGCACCTTCGCGATTGGGGGCCAAGACGTTTACTTTCTCAGGTCGAGGCGGGGACAAAACCGTGGTTCAATGGGAGAAGCAGAGCGAGCGTGGCGATTCGGTCCTTACCCTCAAGAACGGACTGCGTCTGGAGTTCGGTGGAGTATCGGTTCAAACAGGTTCCGGCCTGATGGACGTGGGAACAGTGCTCATCGAAGCGGATAACGCGGTGATTTGGACCGCGAATCGGGATAGACTAATGTCGAAGAAGATCGATGACCTCCCTGTCGAGATTTACATCGAAGGGAACGTCGTTTTTCAACAGGGGCAACGCCGTATTTATGCTGAGAGAATGTACTACAACGTGCAAGCCGAATACGGCATGATCCTGGGCGCCGAAGTATTGACCCCAGTTCCCCAATACGAAGGGATCATCCGACTCAAAGCGGACGTGATTCAGCAGCGTTCACGCGAAAACTTTTTAGCCTACTCGGCCGCATTGACGAGCAGCCGACTTGGAGTTCCACGTTACTGGTTGCAATCCGATCGCATCGAACTGAGCGATCGCAGCAACAACGTTAACGGCACCCTTTTTGGAATTCCAATGGCGGGGAGAGCGGGCGAACAAACCGGCATGCAGGCCAAGGCCAGAAACAACTTTATCTACATCGAAGGGCTACCTGTTTTGTATTGGCCCGTCATGAACTCCAACGTAGAAACGTCCAATTTTTACGTTAACGGATTCAAATACAAGAACGACAACATATTTGGCAATCAAGTCATGGTTGATTTGGACGCGTACCAAGTGCTTGGGTTGCAGGGGATCGATGGGACTCGCTGGAGCTTTTCGACAGACTATTTAAGCAAGCGAGGCTTTGCGCTAGGAACCTATTTCAATTACAACGTGCCCAACTTTGCATATGGTCCAGCTAAAGGGTACGTGGATGCATGGGGCCTCAAAGACAAAGGTCTCGATTTCATTGGGGCTGACCGATTCAATCTTCCACCCGAAAAAGATTTGCGTGGTCGACTAATATTCCAGCACAAACAGTACCTTTCACCCGATACGGAACTTTGGGCGGAGGCTGGTTTGATTAGTGATCGGAATTTCTTAGAGCAGTATTTCGAACAAGAGTGGGATACGCAAAAAGACTATTCGACTGCCCTCCGATTGCGCCAGTACTACGACCAACAAATGTTTGATGTCTGGGGTCAAACAAGGCTTAACAAGTTCTTTACCGAGACGGAGTGGCTGCCTCGACTGGACCATTACTGGTTGGGTCAATCGGTGGGCGATGTTTTCACCTACTATTCGCATTCGGATATCGGGTATGCGAGACAACGAGTGGCCAGCACGCCAACCAATGCAACAGAAGCCGCAAAATTTCAGTTGCAGCCCTGGGAAGTTTCCGCTTCGGGACTTCACGCCGTCACTCGCCATGAGCTCAACCTACCTATCGATACGGGTTACTACAAATTTGTTCCGTACCTTTCGGGGGAAGCCGGGCAATGGGGACAAGACGTTAGCGGCAACGACATCACACGACTGACTGGCCAAGCAGGATTGAAGTCTTCTCTGCCCATGTGGAATGTGTTTCCCGATGTCCAAAGCGGCACGTTCAACTTGAATGGATTGGCGCACAAAATTTCGTTCGAAAGCGAGACCCTCTATGCGGACACAACTCGCGACCTGAATCAATTTCCGCTGTACAACCCCATTGACGATAACTCGCAGGAACACTTCCGGCGCAGGCTGGTTTTCAATACCTTTGGCGGTGTTCTTCCGGCTCAGTTCGAATCGACCAACTATGCGGCTCGGCAGTCGATGCAGCGTTATGTTTCCGCTGGGAGTTCTGAAGTCGTTGCCAACCAACTGCAGTCTCGCTTTGGAATCCATCAGCGTTTCCAAACCAAACGCGGCGTAGCAGGCCGAGAACGGATTGCCGACGTGGTCGAGATCGATGTCGACGCTATCTTTTTTGGTAAGCCTGACCGAGACAACTTTGGACAGGATGTTGGCGGTATCAACTACGACTTCCGTTATCACATCGGGGACCGGGTGACGCTCATCAGTGACGGCTACTACGACCTGTTCAAATCTGGACTCAGGGCGACAACCGTCGGTAGTATCCTCTCGCGTCCCGGACGCGGTGAGATCTATTTTGGGTTGACCAGCCTCGAGGGCCCGGTCAGTTCGCTTTTGCTAACTACCTCAGTAAACTATCGCATGAACGAAAAGTGGCTCGTCGTTGGGGGTACGTCGGTAGATCTCGGCAAGACAGGCAACATCGGCCAGTCCCTAGGCTTGACTCGTATCGGAGAATCCTTTTTGCTGCGAGCGGGCGCGACAGTCGACAGCGGGCGAGACAATGTCTCAGTTAACTTCAGTATCGAGCCCCGTTTCTTCCAGAAGTTCGGTTTAGGGCTAGGGTCTGTTGCTGGCCAGATGATCCCACCGGCCGGGCTGTACGGACTGGAATAGAAAACAGTCTATGGCAATCCTGGCAATCAACGGGAATGATGAGAATAGAACTCGTAATTAATCAGATTCTCGTTAAGTTTTTGGGTTGGCATGAGGGTAGACTCTACGGTCTAAAATTGTAACCGCCACGAGGTAAATATTTTTGGATAACAAAGGGGATAAATCCATGGCCGATAGGCCACCCATTAAGCTTCAAACACTGCCGCAAGATACCAGAGCGATGCAAGGAGTTTGGCTCTTTTTGCTGACGCTGGCCGTATTCTTTTTCTCGAGCATGTTGCTTTTTCTCTTTTATGTTGCGCTTCGTATTTGGCCGGAATCCGGGCAACGACCGGATTCGTTTTTTCTACCCAGGAGTTTCGTTCCGTCCACGATGCTTTTGATTGGCGTATCAGGAGCTCTGGAGTGGGCGCTTCGGAGTGCGAGAAGGGACCAAACCAACGACGTCCGGATCGCTTCCTTAGCAGCCTTGGTCATGGGGGTCCTATTCATGGTGATTCAGTCCGAAGGAATGTATCGACTATTGCTATCCACCTGGGAATCCCAGGCCTCACGCAACAGCGCCTATGCGTTGACTTTAGTGCTCGCGTTCCTCCATGCATTACACGTCGTTGGCGGTATCGTGGGATTGTGCATAACCGCCGTTCAAGCGAACCGGGAACGCTACGATCATGAACGGCATTTTGGACTTCGCTTTTGCACGCTCTATTGGCATTTCTTGGACATAGTATGGGTGCTGCTCATGGCATGCTTCATCATCACAGGCATTCTCATTAACAACCCAATTCCAAGCTTCTAGCTGCAAGCTGGATACCCCGGGCGGCGCTCTGCGGCTCTGCCGCGTCGCTCGGCCCTGGGCGGCCATTGTATAAGCCCGTTGGGCTATTAACACTGACAACGACCTACAAAAACGGTTTGCTTGCACGGTTACGTACAATGCCATCTGACAACTGTGAAAATGCGATATCACTTGCGTTGGATTTTGCCAGCGGTGCCACCAATCCGCTCGCCCTCGTTGGTGTCATTACCGCGTTTGGCATTGGTAAACTGTTGCCGGGTGATGGTCGATTTTGAAGTATTGCCAACCACTGGCCCACATAATCTGCGCGAGATCGACTCGATTAATATTTCCATGCAGCCAGGCGCAGTTGCTGCGATGATTTCTTGATAGATGCCGTAACCGTACGTGCTCGCGGGAGGAATGTAACCGGGTTGCCAGTCGTTCGTCAACGTCGCGACAATAACTGGACGTGGGGCAAAGCGTTCTCGCAGGGTCGTTTGAAAGCTCTGATAGAGTTCACCAGGAACAAAAATCCAGATTGCGTCCCCTAAAAGGCCCAGCTGAAGTGTTATTGGATAAGTGTGGCCAGGCACCAGTGCGCTAAGACGAGTCAGCTGCCGCGTTCGCTGTTCAATCTGCGCACGGCACATTCGAATTTGATTCTCATCGCCAGAGTCTATCGCCTTGGATTCTTCCATGACCCAGTGCTCTCGCTCTGCAATCGTCAGGTCGATGGTCGGCAGGTCGTGACGATATGGCAACTGAACCGTCAACTGCTCCCACCGCCAGGCTGTCTTCTCGTCAAGCTCAAGCTCAGTGAGTGGCAGATGCTTCCAAGTTGCGATAGTTGCTCCGGAAATCACTGGACCAGCATAGACAAACTCAGTCCCAGCGGGCGGCAATGTGGCCAACGTCGACAACACCGCAAAACCGACTTGCCTTCCGTTTCGATCGGCTACCTCCGGATCACCGACGAAGCCTTCACGAGGTCCAAGATCTCCAGACGCCCCTTGCAGAAACAGACAGTGCCCACCTTCATGCGTTTCGATCACTTCTCTCATTGCCCCCACCCAATCCGGGCTGATCAGCGTGTTGTCCCAAGCGAGGGTCGTCGGATGGCAAGCATAGTTGACTAGCGTCGCTATTGTCTTGCCGACACTGTTCGTCACACGACCCACCAACAACGTATCGTCCGCCGGACCATCCGGATTAAAGCCACACGCGAAGATTCCCCGTTCGTCGTCCAGAAAATCGCGATGAGCCGCTAGATTGCAACGGCCGATACCGTAAACGATCGACGCTGCTTCAGCTCGCGGTCGCGTCTCCTCGGCCAAATGCGACAACCGAACAACGAGGCTATCTAGATAGGGACCTATCGTCTCTCCGCCAGGCAGATGACTTCGAGTCCGCGACATCCATCCGGAACCGTGCGTATGAGAAAGCGCGACCTGAATGTTCGCATACGACAAACCGATAGTCGACGCGATCGACTGACGAATATTCATTATTTCAGCCGCGTCAAGAATGCAGTGATCCAGCGACAGGATGATTTGCGGCTGACCGGCTGCCTGATCCTCTGGTTCGAGCCACAGCAGAGTCGCCTCGAGCGGTCGATGCATGCCTGTCGCTTTATCATGCAGCGCGGCGCCCCACATGCGATGGTAGATTCCGATGGGAGGGGTTATATCACAGCGACCTACACTCGCATGGCAACGTGATTGAGGAGTCTTAACGGTTTTCATCATCGTCTCCAAACAGAGTTCCTTGTGGATTAAGAAAGGCCCAGCAGATCGCGTCCACAGCCATGATCCCGGCAAATAGAAATAGCATTAGATTCCAATTTCCAGTTCTTGTTGCCAGCCATCCTGCCGTCAGAGGAAACATCGCAGCGCCGATGTTGCCGCACATATTCATCACACTGAAAACCGTCGCAACTTGCCTGCCGCCAAATTGGATCGCAACCGTATAACCGCTCACCCCTCCAAACGTCGCGCAGAAAGCGCCCAAGGCAATCAGAGCGATGGCACCGCGCACATCGGCCACGTAAGACGATGCCACGATTAGAACCGCACAGCTGGCCATGCCGACGACCGCGATTCCTTGACGACTAAGACGTGAGTTTCCGGTCTTTCGCAACATCCAGTCGGAGACAATGCCACCCGTTAAACTTCCGAGGACCCCTCCAACTCCAGCGAAGAACGTTAGATCTCCCGATGCGACCACAGACACGCCCCGCGTCTCCTGTAGAAATGTCGGAAAGGTCGTCATGAAAAAAACCATTCCTGCAGCTCGAAAAAACTGCTGAGCACACAGCAGCGCCATCGATCTACTGCGGAACAGCCGACGCCAATCAACTGTCTGTGCTGAATGGCTCGTTGTAACGACGGAAGGCAGTCTGCGAGATGGAACCAGCAACAGAAAAACCATCGTCCACAATACTCCTGGAATCGCATAGACCACAAAGAGGAGTCTCCAAGGTTCTTGATGCACTAACTCACCTGCTGGTCGAAGAACCTCCAACAACCGGCCTGTAAGCGTTGGCGCAATTGCACCGCCGATCATCATCCCGCTAGCAAGCAGCCCCGACGCTCGGGCTCGTTCCGAGTCTGGAACGACCTGCCCAATCGCTTTGGCAGCACAAGGAAAAGCACCAGCTTGCGCTGCCCCCATCAAGCCCCAAAGAAAGAACAGCGAGTAATAGCTGGTTGCAAATCCGCTCATCAACGTGGCTATAGACCACAGCACGCAGAATAGTGATAACGCGTGACGGCTTCCGATCCGGTCTGCAAGCCAACCGCTCGGGATCTGTAAAAGCGCATAAGTGAAATACCAGAACGAAAATATCGCTCCCATACCCATTCCCAAGCTCACAAAATTCAAGTCGGCTGCAATCTCTTTCGCCGGTACGCTAAGTGCCGCGCGCTGGATGTAAGCAATCACCGCAACCAAGCATAGGAATCCAAGCACCAAATAACGACCAGGCGGTTCAATCGCTGAGCTACTTCCGCCGGAGCGCTTCGGGACCGAGCCATCATGCGGATCGAGAGGCGATGCGTTGGATGGACTGGTCATAGTGAACTCGAACGAGGAGTGGAATGCCAATTTTTTGAATGCAGATTCAATGCGTCGACTCGTTTTACACTGCGAGACATACCGGGGCTAACCCCCGTCGGCTGATGTTATTTAGTGAAACCACGACAACTGCAACAGTCTCCTAGGGGGGCGAGGCAACGCTGTGAAGCATTTTTATCAACGAAAACATTGATTTAGCGGCAAAGTCGCACCCGGCAGGTGCGACCTACGGTAGGTCACTCTTGCCGAGAGTGACTTTTGCCTGATAGACACGGTTTGCATATGGTTCACAGCGTTGGGGGCGAGGGGGGAGAAATCGCAATGGTATTGAGTAACGCCTGCTGCAATTGCTCAAATAGTCGATCCACTTCAAGTGCTGTTTCCGAATCCAATTGCCAGCCGACAGGAGCACGTCGTCGATCAGAATCCCACAGACCGCGCTTGACCAGCAAATACTTTTCGATCGCCAAAAAACCATCCAGCCCTGCCTGTAGTTGCAAAGTCACGATCGCGCAGAGCGGATAGTAGATCGCATAGGCAACCGCTTCGTCACTCCGCTGCAAAGCGTTCCATATCGCCACAATTCCATCGAGCAAATCCATGCCTGGCATCGTGCCGCTGATCCCGCGTCGATAACTATCGATCAACAATATGCCTCCGGAACCCTCGTAGATCTTCGCTCGACCGCCGGTGGCATCTCGCAAAGCGGATAGGTTAGGGCCGATCGGTGAGGCTTCCGGCTTGAAGAGAATTTTCATCTCGCCATAATGCTCCAGAAGTTGCAAATAGACCGCTTGTGGAATCGCGCTGCCAACGTAGCCGGATGCATCTTGGACGATGATTGGCAAAGACACGCCGTCGGCCAATGTACAGTAGTATTCCATGTGCGCCGCAACCGACAGACGCGTGTTCAGCGGCGGCGCAGCCATCACGGCATCGCAGCCGACTCGTTCCGCGTGAACCGCATAGTCCAGAGCTTGCTTGCCACTCTCTGCTCCCACTGCAGCGAAGACTGCCCCCCGTCCTGCGCTGAGTTCAACGATCTGTTCCATGAGTAAAAGGCGCTCGTCGTAGGTCAGCCGTAAGATCTCCGATACCATGCCAGTCCCGAGCCCATGAGCGCCGACCGAATAGGCCCAATCGATTTCTCGACGGAGCGCATCGATATCGATCCGATCTTGGGCATCAAACGGAGTATGTACAATGGGCAAGACGCCCAATAATTCGCGTGGCATTGTGATAGCTCCTACCAGTCTCCAACACTTCCATCGCGATAAAATACTCTTTGGAGTACTTCCTGCTGAAACGGATGTCTTCGGACTTCTTCTTCGTTTATGGTGACACCCAGACCGGGCTTTGTATTCGGTGTTACGGAACGAGTTGATTTGTCAATATGAAAACCTTCTTCGACCACATCATATCGCCACGGCACGTCACTATGTACCGACTCGCAAATGATATAGCTGGGTTGTGAGAAACCGAATTCGATCGATGCGGCAGTACTGACCGGTCCCTGGGGATTGTGCGGCGCGAGTGCGATACGATAGGCGTCAGCCAGGGCTGCAATGCGACGGGCTTCAGTAAAGCCCCCGCAATGGGTGATATCCAGCTGACAGATTTCGCACCCGCGAGCCGCAAACAGGTCTCGAAACGCCGCAAGATGCGTGATGCGTTCGCCCGTGGCAATGGGTGTTGTAACGGCTGCATTGATG
>JBBRGW010000022.1:0-18738 GCA_038223525.1 Pirellulales bacterium | reverse complement strand
CTGGGATCGATGATCGCACGGCGCAAGTCCGCTTCGTCTACTCGCTGACCGGCGACAGTTTGCAAAAGCTCAGCTTGGTTAGTCCGCAACTCAACGTACCTTTGGAAAACATTGTGTGGAATGTGATAGCCCCAAGCGGCTATCAATTGCTCCATAGCGACGGCAACCTCGAGTTAGTTGACCACAACAGGCTCGCTACATACGATCGCCAATCGTATTTAGCGAGCCTCAAGGGCAAACGTGACGATCAGGCTCAGCAGGCGTCTAGGTTGCTTGAGCAAGCCAATCAACTCTTGCAAACCGGTGAGCAGTCCAAGGCCAAGTGGGCTTTTAACAACGTGGCCAATCGGTATGCATTGGATGCCGCCTCGAATGAAGACGCCCGAGTGCAGTTGGAGAATTTACAAACACAGCAGGCCATTGTTGGCTTGAATACGCGTCGCCAGAGATTATTTTTGGACAGCAATCGCGGAGGAGTTGCCATGGAGGGCAACGAACAATTGAGGCAGGCAGCAGCCATCAATCCGATTCTGCAATTAGAGCAACTTAACTATAGGCCACAAGAGATGAGCCAACTGCTGGCCGGCAATAGCAAAGAAGACAACGCCATCTTGCAGCAGATCGCAGGTCGCCTTGTGCAGCATCAACGCACCATCGAACCGGCCCCACAAGCGATCCTTATTAGCTTGCCCGAGGAAGGTAACGTATACCGCTTCCGCCGTAGCGTGCAGGTCGCCGAAAATGCGCCTCTCGAATTGGAGTTGCAGTTTCACTCGCAATACAAGCTCCGCGTTTGGGAATGGTTGATGCTACTTGGGCTAGGTGTTTTATTGGTTTCAGGACTGGCAAGAAATTCGAAAACGTCAGCTGAAGGGCATTAGCCTGGGCTGTTAAAAAACTGGTGTTGACACGATTTGGCTTTGCGCAGCTTTTGTTCCGTGAAAGACCCCGGCGGCCTCGTGCCGCCTGGTGAACGAGGTTCGTAGGCTAGAAAAAAGACCGACTGTTTCGAAGACCCCCGTGACCTCGCGTCACGGGTGAATCAGGTTCATTTGCTAACGAACCTTGCGTTCCTAGTCGGACGAGCCGACTGGGGACGCGTGAAGTGGGAAGAGCGATTCTAGCCGCTAACCTTTTGCATCAGTTGGACAAGCCAACTGGGGGCAAGACAAAATTTTGGGAACAAAAACGAAACGGCTAAATGTGGTGTCAATACCGAATTTTTGATAGCCCAGCATTAGCCTGGGCCGCTAAGGCTTTGCCGTTAGCCAAATCTGCCCGTCGATACCTTGTTCGCTTCGCAACGCAGATTGGGTCATGATCCCAAACACGCTTTGAATTTGGCTCCACTTTGGAATATCAGCCCTACTGCATCCTGGTATAAGGGCCTTTGTCAAACAGAAAGAAGGGAGATCGGTCGACTGGTATTCCTTTTGCTCAGGCTCGGGAAGCCGCGCCCAACTGCGTTCGAACCATGATCCCAAAAAGATTGCTTGTTGCATCGAAAAACTGGCGGACTTTAATTTGGCCAAATGCGATTTCCAAAGTGCGGGCCGCGATGCATTCGCGACGCTGGCTTGCCCTCCCGCAAGAAGCCCCTTGAACCAAGCTGTATCCGTGGAAAAGTAAAGGTACTGGTTGTCGATCGCTGCGATAGAAATCGTTTGGGTCTCTCCTTGGTTGACCGCGACAAAGAGGGACTCGTCATTGCTGGTGCTCCAAACCTGAAACATGCCGATCTGTTCGTTCTTGATATCTTTATCGTTTTCAAAGAGTTTGTTTACGGACGTGACCGTTTTCTTTGAGTCAGGAATCGACAAAGCCCAAACTTGGTTATGCTGGAATTGCCCCGGTTTCTTTCTGTCCGGGGTAGTAGTACCGAAGTTTATCATCAAGGGACCTGAGGGATAGATGATCTCCTTGCGAACGTCTATTTTGGGTCCCTCGGGGTCCGTTAAGATACTATCTACTAAGTCCGCAAAACCGCCTGGTGTTTCTTCGTCGATCATTTGATCCAACGCGTGGGTTACTCCTTGAAACCAAGGTTTCATGTCCAGGTATGAAATCGCAACTTGATCCATCGAATCATTTAGTATCTTGGGCGCGTCGACCATTGCACCTTTTTTGAAACTGAGCATCGCCAGTCCCTTCGTGGCAGGAGTGGCCAGCAATTGATTGTAGCTCAGTCTCCAGGATGCATCGGTTGCTGTCGGAGGCGACAATGTGCCGCTCAACGCGAGAACACCTTCGATTCCAAATAGCTTGGCAGATCGAACTAGCTTCGGTTCTTTCTTCGCGTAGCCATTCAGGATCGCCCAAGGGGACAACCAAAATCGTGTTTCTCCGTCTCCCCAGGCGGTTGTTGCAAACACGGGTTGGTCAGAGCCTGGAGCGGATGTTGCTTTCATACTCCTGAGGGTTGGGGAGCTGAGCCATTGTTGGACTGCTTTGGTTGACGACGAAATGCAGGTCCATTGCGACCCGAAAGCGATGCAAACTGCATTTGCCGCTTTGGCGTCTCCCTTGGATGCATACAACTTTGCCGGATCCGTTCCCGAAACGGATTGCAATTGACTCATGCCGCCTTGATTGGCAATCCAACGTTGAACAAAGGGGTGTTTGTCCGAATTCGGGCCAAGCTTAGCAAGGAAAACAAAGGCGGTTTCGCCGTTGCTGTCCAAGAACGCCGCAACCGCTCCCGTTTGATCTATCGAACTAACATCCTGCCACTCCAGCCCTAACCACGGTTTGGGATTAAGCAATGAGCCCGTGTTCGACCCCTTCTGCTTCGTAGTCACGGACTGCCAGATCGGGCCGCTCAGTTGTTTGCAAGCGTCTGAGCGTTCGAGCAGTGAATAGCTCTTCTGAACGCTCTGGGACGTAAACAACATTTGTGTCGACGACGGGAGCACATCGATCAAATTCGCTTGTCCGAGGAAATCCGAGGCGCTAGCAAGTCCAGAAAAAAGCCATGCGAACGCAATCCATCGATAGGCTCGACTTAGCGGTATTCTGAAGAAAAGTTGCAAGTTATTCATAAGTTAGGTGCTCAATAGGATTGATCTTTGAAGCGTTCCAGGCTGGTACCCAAGCGGCAATGGTAACGATTGCCAAAGTACCCACTGCGGAAGCTGCCATCAGCAAAAAGTTCCATTCAAATTCTGGCGTGTAGCCCAACAAGGCTTCGCTGCATGCATAGATGACCAGTACAGTCGTGACTCCTCCAAACATACCAAACACAACCCCAATCAACCCGAGCAGCCACGCTTGGACCAAGACCGTCAGCATGAGTTGTCCTCTACTCGCGCCAACAATCCGCAACAGCGAAAAGTCTCTCGCTTGTTCGAGCATATTCATTGCCAGCGTAGTTGCAATTCCAAAGCCGCCGGTGATAAAGGAAATGAAAACGACACACCAAATTCCAGCCGTTACGCCGGAGATCGCTTGTTCTACTCCTTGTCGCATTTCTGTACCACGCCGAATTTCGAAACCATACTGATCCCTGACAGATAGAAGCGTTTTCTCACAAGAATCGATCGTTTCAGGTGGGACCGAGATGGCGTACCAATCGAAACCTGTCACCTCAAAAAAACGTTGGGCCGTGGAGCGTTTTATGATCAAGGACATACCGCCATTGGCAAAATTGGCATTCACTGCGCCGATCGTCGTAGAAAAGGACCGGCCATTGACTGTGATCGTCAGGGAATCCCCGGCGCGTTTCCCAAGTTTTTTTGCCAGTATCGAGCCGACAATCACTTGATCGCCGTCGATCAATCGGCGAGCCTCCTCGGTCGTCATTCCTTTCGGTTCCGTGGGGAAGGGGGCCGCGTCTGGGAATTCACGCACCACGCACATCACCGTTTTTTGCTCGACTTGACACCAAACGAATCGAATCGCGTTGGACCATTTCAAGCCCGGCAGTTGTTCTACGACTTGACGTAAAGGATCCTCCGAATCGATCTCTAGCGAGGGAGCCTGAGCACTGATCAGAAACAGATCACCCGGAAGGGTTCGATGGTACCACCGCTTGATCTCAGCAGTATTGCTCATCAGTGATTGCCCTAAACCGACTGCTCCGCATAACGAGATCACTAGAAATCCAGCGTTGAGCGAGGTACGTTCCGGTCTGCGAATCAGTTGGCATTTGGCAATCTCTAAGGGGAATCCACGCGGCCGTTTTGCCAATCGATCCACGATCCAGATTAGGGGAACGAGCCCCAATGGCAACCACAATAGGTAAGAGAGCAACGACATCAAACCAATGCCAACTCCCCATTGAGCTGGTATCCACTCGATGCGAACCAAGTTCAGGCCAAATACAGAAGCGATGTACATCAGCAATCCGTTGCGAATCGATCGCCAGGGTAATCGCGTGTTTTCCACGATCACCGGCTCGCGGAAACTCTCTAAGGGTGAGACCGAATGTTGTTGTTTCTGAGCAAACCACACGACAAGAAGGGTCAAACAAGGCACAAAAGCCGAGATTGCAATCAAAGAAAGCCAGGGAATCGAAAATGCTCCGGGCGGCGACTGCAAAACGCCGGACAATACGGTTCTCATGATCATACCCAGTCCTAGCCCCGCCGCCACTCCGAAGAGCACCCCAAGCAAACTAATGAAAAGGGCTTCCACGAGGACGGCCAGGACGATTTGCTTTGACGTAGCTCCCAAGCAACGTAGGATCGCAAAATAGGGGCGACGCTCTGCGAGATTCATACGCGTGGTATTGAGCAAAATGTATGCGGCCATCGCAACCGCCAAGGCGCTCGCAAAGGACAAACCCAATTCCGTGGACTTCAATAAGTCGTCAGCGACCCCCACGTTACTGGTTCTTTCCCTCAGAACCAAACCTTCCGGTACATGGTCGCGAAGTCTCTCATGCATTCGTTTCTTCTCAAGATCGGTGTCTTTCTCCAGAAATATTCGAAAGCGATCGATCTGACCGGGCAATGCCGAAGCGGCTTGCAGGTACTCCAAATCGACTACCAGCCCGTGCTCACTCAGCGTTCGATTCCAAACGTTGGCCGGAATAATTTTTTTGACGCGAAGCTTTTTAAACCCTCGACGAAACAGACAACGAATCGAATCGCCACGGTTCACTTTTAATTGCGAGGCAATCAATGCCGAAACAAAACATTCATCCTCAGCTAACCATTCGCTGGCATCTATTTCAAAATTCTTGAGCAAAAAAGTTCGCAAGGAATCGCTGGCGTTGGACATAGGTATCCCCATCACCTGCCCTCGCGCTTTCTCTTCTTGAAAACGAAGAATTGTCCCTTGGATTAGCGTCGGCATGGTGGCTTGCACGTCGCGCTCGAATGCCGGCGCATCCAAGACCGAAAGCTCAAATCGTCCACCCTGTTCTTTCGTGATATCGAGTGCCGTTAGCCCCTGAACCGCATTGGTCAGCTCGCGAAACGAAGTTCTCGCATTGTGCGAAGCAACGATAATGCCGACTAAGGTTGCCGTCGAAAGCACGAGGCTGATGAGCGTAAAGAAAAAGCGAGCTGGACGTTGCAGCCAATGCTGCCAAAGGACCTGAAACATAGGACTATGTTCCTTCCTTTACCGCTTTGCCCGAGTCGTCCACGATCCGTCCATCGCGCATCCTGATCACCCGATCAGCAGCTTGTGCAACCGTCTGGTCATGCGTTACCAAGATCAAGGTTTGCTTCTGCTTTTCGACGAGTGCGCGAAAAAGTTCGATAACATTGCGACTATTTTCGGAATCCAACGCGCCCGTCGGCTCATCTGCTAAGAGGATCGCAGGAGACATCACCAGCGCTCTAGCGATCGCTACCCGCTGCGATTCACCACCCGAGAGTTCACCTGGGCGATTGCTTTGCTTGTTCCCCATGCCTACCGACTCCAGTGCTGCGATAGCCTTTGGCCGAGCAATGCTGAGATCTACCCCATCGAGTCGCATCGGTACCATGACATTCTCAAGCGCCTTGAGCATCGGCAACAAATGAACCTTTTGGAATACAAAGCCTATACGACGCCGACGAAGCAACGTTTGGCTATTCTCGTCGAGATGGGAAATAGATTTCCCCTCGAGTTCAACATCGCCCGTGTCCGGTCGGTCCAAGCCGCCCAACATATGCAGAAGAGTGCTCTTCCCCGAGCCCGATGGACCGATGATTGCAACAAATTCACCTTGATTGATTTCGAGGCTGACACCGCGAAGCGCAGGATGAGCGACCGTTCCCATCTGATATGTTTTGGTAACGTCGATTGCGCGAAGCAAAGGTTCCATTAGTTTTTCAGGGCTGGATGCCGAGTCTGTGTTAGGGAATGCTATTGTTTGCCCTCGATAGAGTTAGGCGGCTTTCCTAACTATTGAATCAACGTTTGCATTGGTACCGGGATGCATCTTAGGAACAGAGCGAGGTTAAACAATTCACCGTTCCAGTTCGGGCAATAAGTACAACCTAAAGGACCAACGACGCCAACAGGATAGCGATCTTGTTCCAAAACGGGACCCGGTATCGGCGTAAAGTCCTGGAATTGATTCGAGGCAGCGGCAATCAAAAAAAATCGACATTGCCCCCGAGAACCGTTTTTCATTAGATTACCTAAATTGACTGACTGCGTTAAGGAAAGGATTCTTTATGGCCCCGATCGATCTCCCAACCCTAGCCAAACGGGTTCATGGCGAGCTATTTTCTCGCACAAACAACGATTTTATCACAGGCGCAGCGCCTTTAGGGGACGCGATGCCTGGTCATATCACGTTGCTCGACAACGAAAAGAACCTGCCGCGACTACACCAATCGCATGCCTCGGCTTGCGTCACCAACAAAAGCTTCCCCGACGTTTCGATTCCCCAAATCGTCGTCAAAAATCCGCACGAAGCATTTGCTCAAATCTGCCAACTTTTTCGTCCCATGGTGGTCGTCACTCGCAAAACCGGGATCGATCCACGCGCCTTGGTCGATGCATCCGCCCATGTCAACTCGCAAGCGACAGTCGAAGCCTTTGCAAGTGTCGCCGAGGGGAGCAGTGTGGGGGCAGGAACCCATTTGCACCGCGGAGTCACCGTGATGCAAGGCTGTCGCATCGGCAATGACTGTCAGCTGTTCCCCGGTGTCGTGCTCTATCCGGGTACGATCCTCGAGGATCGAGTCGTGCTCCACTCCGGATGCATCGTGGGATCAAATGGGTTCGGCTATCGCATGGAACAGGGAAAACACATGCCTACTGCACAAATCGGTTGGGTGCACATTGAATCCGATGTCGAGATCGGTGCCAACTCATGCGTTGACCGCGGGACCTATGGTGCAACTCGCGTCGGTGAGGGGACCAAGATCGATAACTTTGTGCAGATCGCTCACAACTGCAACATCGGCAAGCACAATCTGATCTGCGCGCACGCAGGGATCGCTGGGAGCGCTAGCACAGGAGATTACGTCGTGATCGCGGGCCAAGTCGGTGTGCGGGACCATACCAAGATAGGTGCAAGAACAATGGTGGGTGCGCAGTCGGGTGTCATTGCCGATACAGGTGAGGACCAAGTACTACTCGGTAGCCCTGCCATTCCACGCAACGAACAAGCTGTCTTGTTCGCATCCATCAGTCGATTGCCCGAGCTACGAAAAACGGTCAAGCAATTATCAAAACAAGTCGCTGCACTGATGCCTCAAGAGAAGCCCGCAAAATGAACGAGTCCAAATCGATAGGCATCGTGGCAGGTTGGGGTGAATACCCGCTTGCGGTCGCTCGAGCACTCCGCGAAAAAGGCTATGACGTCGTTGTGGCCGCTGTGCACGGTCATGCCTCCAAAGAGATCGAATCGCTAGCAAGCCATGTTCGATGGATCGGCGTGTGCAAACTCGGGGGCATGCAAAAGTTTTTCCGGCAACACGGAGTCAGCCACGTTTGCTTGTCCGGCAAGTTGTTCAAAGACAAAATCTTGTTTCACGGATGGGGCTGGATGGATCATTTCCCCGATTGGGAATGCGTCAAGACAATGCTCCCTCACTTTTTCTGGCGCACTCGCGACACCACCGATAACTCACTTCTCGGCGCCGTTGTAACCTCGTTTGGTCGGTGTGGAATCATGACAGTTCCGGGAACAGAATTCGCAACGCAACTGATCGCAGAAGAAGGGGTATTGACTCGTCGTCAGCCGAGCAACTTCGAACGAGACGACATCGAATTCGGCTGGACGATCGCAAAGCAAATGGGCGGTTTGGATGTCGGACAGAGCGTGACCGTGCGAGATCGGACTATCTTGGCTGTCGAAGCGATCGAAGGGACTGATGCCTGCATCGTCCGAACCGGGCAAATATGCCCGCGTGGGGGCTTCACCTTGGTCAAGGTCGCTAAACCAGAACAAGATATGCGATTCGATCTACCTACAATCGGGCCACAAACGATTGAGAAAATGGCCCAATCCGGCGGAAAAGCGATCGCTATCGAAGCGGGCAAAACGATCTTGATCAATCGAGAAAAAACAATACGGTGCGCCGAAGAAAACGGCATAGCTATCGTCTGTCGCTACTAAATATTGCGTTCTATAATCAGGGTGACAGGGCCATCGTTGGTTAGTGTCACCTGCATGTCGGCTTGAAAAATCCCTCGCGAAACCGGAACCCCGGTTCTACTCACGCACTCGCAAAAACGTTCATACAAATCGTTCGCAATCGCGGTCGGGGCGGCCGCATCAAATCCTGGCCGACGACCGCGTGTGCAGTCAGCGTACAGCGTGAACTGGCTTACGATCAACATGGAGCCCTTGACGTCCTGCACGCTCAAGTTCATCTTTCCTTGTCCATCTGAAAAGCCTCTTAGCTTGACGCAACGGTCGGCGACGTATTCGGCAATCTCTTGGGTGTCACCGACGCCAATACCTAACAAAACCAGCCAACCGCGTTCGATCTGCCCGACTATTTCACCGGCTACTTCGACTCGACTCGACGACACTCTTTGTAAGACAGCTCTCATGCATTCCCTAATGTGGTTTCACGGGGGTGAAGGTCCCTCCGTTTTCTCGTGCGATGGTCTCGAGGGTTTCGTAACCCATTAGGCTGTGCAACAAAACGGTATGGATTGGGACAAGTGCTTTGGTGCTTCCGTCCTCGTCCTGTTTTCGATTCCATACTCGCAAATCCATAACGGTACTGTCTCTGATCTCGCCATCTGATAACAAGAAAATGGCATCAGGCTCGAGTTTCATGGCCATCCCGACCGAAGACGCAGGGAGTGTATTGCGGCCATGTTCGATCGACAATAACCAGTTCTGAATCCGCTTTACATTTTTGTCGATCGACTTCAAAAATTTTCCTTTTGGAGGCGCGGTCCCAAACATCGGATGTGCAAACGCGTCAAAGCTGATCACAAAAAAGTCTTGATCAGGCGATAGGGATTTGATCGCGCGAACCAGTTCCTTGCAAAGCGATTCCCATCGAGGCCCTCGCATCGAACCGGACGAATCGATCACAAAAACAAATCGGTTGCCTTCGGCCTGAGCGCCAAAAAATGAAGCCCCCGTTTTTGACTTATCGGTCTTGCTTTCTGAAGCTTCGCTAGCCCTTGAGTTGGTCGCTTGTTCCAGATCCGCTACGACACTACTAAATGGACCATCGCTGCCCATCGAGGAATCGAAAGGGGCTGTCGGGAGTGATACGTCGGTCGATATCGCGGTTGACATCGAGTTCGACATCGCCGACCATGAAACCCGCGCCTCACCGGACACTAAACTCTCTTCTGGGGAGTCTAGGTTCAAATCGAGTTGGGTCAGTGCTTGCGACTCTTCGTTCGAATCGATCGCCAGTTGCAGGCTCTGGCCGAAGTGTCCATTGCCAGTAATCAAAATGAGCGCGAGGACGAGGCAGGCCAAGAGATGGATGCAGGAACTCATCGAGAATGCAACCAGAGATTGTGCACTAGGACGAATGTAGCGGTTTGCCTTTAATCCCATTTCACAACTCGTTATCGATTGCTTTTGGGAGTACGCGCGGGTCGTGGAATGAATCGATAGGTTCCGCCGTTTTCATCCGCAATCCGTTTCATTTGCATTTGAAATTCCTCTTGGAAAAAATGGATCACATGGATGGGGACCTTCGGCAACCCTCCGCTGAGGAGGTCGTCCGATCGATTCACCCGCCGAAGATGTTTTGCAACATCGACTTTTGTATCGCCATCAAACAACAGAAAAATCCCATCAGGCTGCATCGCAATTGCTTCTGTGAGAGCATTGTTCGGCGGCAATCCTTCCTTTTGTACCTGAACACGACTCAGCCAGTCTATGGTTTTTGTCAAATTTTCTGGTTTTGCGTACACGGGGTAGCGTTCGCTCACTCCGTTCTCGAAAACCATCGGGTCAATCTCTTTACCAAAAAAGCTAATAAAGTATCGCTGCTTAGGCTTCATCGAGGATAGCGATCGCACAATTTCTTTCCTCGCTGCTTCGAATGCGCCGTCGCGCCGCATGCTAGGTGAACTATCGACAATGTAGACGAATGTGTTACCCGTCGCCTTTGCGCCAAAAAACTCTGCTCCCGCTAACATCTTGCTCCCCATAGCCGACTGTGCCTGCTCGGATACAGAGTTCGCAATTTCGGACGAAACAATAGGCTGCACCGCAGTTGAGACCTCCGTCCCATTGATGATCGCAAGGTCTTCGATAGAAATGTCCGCTCGCAATTCGGACAGGGACGGCATCGAAGTGGATTGCAAAGGCTCCGGTGAACTCTCAAGCTCGGAGATCATCTCCATCGGTGTCTCCATGAGGACATTTTCAGCTTCTGAGGGAGAGGAAACAATGGAAAGCAGCTTGGGCTGGCTGGCCGCAGAAATCGCCACAAGCCCCAAACAAACGATCAAAGCTAGGTGAACCAATAAACTGACCCAAACGTGCGGAACCCTCCACCAAGGTTGGCTTGAACGGCTTGCCGAATCACGATCAATGCATTCGATCGCAACTCGTAGTTCTTTAGGCATGAGCCCTTTATCCGCAGATAGAGATTCATCGATCGACTCCATCAATGCATACTTTGCATCCGATTCGGCGGATTGCATCTCAGCGAATTCGTCGGGCTCTGTTGCAACCGGTTCGGAAGCCTCCCACGTGCGAGCAGCCAGCCTCGCTGCCGTCGCTTTCTCCATCTGCCCCCAAGGTGAACATCTCACGTCGATCGAAGTTTGTGATTGCAAGACATAACCAATCTGAGGCAATTCGGCATGAGCCGGATCGATTCGGAACGAGCCCTCAGACAATTCAGATGGGCTGTCTCTAAAGTCCCCCTCGAGCCGAGGCGACTCCAAATCGAGCCATTGTTGCAGTTGCCTTGGATGGCCGTTCTCCGCCTCCAGCATTGCAGCTTGAAGTGTTGCGGCAGCGGCTCTGTAACTCGCAGCACGCTCGCGATACTGGAGCGACTGCAATGCGAGCCGAGCTCTTTCCAACAATTCGATTGGCGGCGGATTTGAATGAGACGGGCGTGTCATAGCAGTTCGCGTTCATGAAGTCACAATAAACATCAGAGTCCTATATTGTCTGAACCTCAAGAACTGGCGTCAACTACCTTAACGAAACGCACCCGAAGTTGACCGAACTTCAACCCACAGCTATCGCCAAAAGTCTTAAGCCACTTCCGGTTTTCGCCTGTAGTAAATCTACGTTTTTTGCTCAGAAAGGTCCACGCTTAGTTGTGTGACGCTCCGCAAAGCAGAAATCTCGCTGGAATCTGCGGGGACCGCCATGCCAGGATGCTTTTCGAGGTTTCGCATTTTAACTAGCACAAGCCTCGCTTTTTGAAGTTGCGCTAATCCAGAGCGTCTGGTACTATTTCACACTCGATTCACTCCAAATCACTCCATTTCTCGACAAAACTTATGCCACTTCAAATCTACATCGCCGGCCAGTATTACGACAAAGAAAACGCCAAAATCAGCGTCTATGACCATGGCTTGCTTTACGGCGACGGTGTCTTCGAAGGGATGCGAAGCTACTCCGGGAAAGTCTTCCGTCTGAAAGAACATATCGATCGACTCTATGAGTCCGCGTTGGCCATTTGTTTGACAATCCCCATCTCCAAAGAACAAATGATGGCGGACGTTAACAAGACGCTTGAAATCAATTCGCTCCAAGAGGCCTACATCCGGCTAGTTGTTACGCGGGGGTCGGGATCGCTGGGGTTGGACCCTAATCGAACCAGCAATCCGCAAGTGATCATCATCGCAGATTCGATCTCCCTGTATCCCGAAGAGTACTATCAGAAAGGCCTAAAAATCATCACTGCCGCCACGATTCGAAATCATCCGGCCGCGCTGAGCGCTAGAGTCAAGTCCCTGAACTACCTCAACAACATTATGGCCAAGATCGAAGGCCTACAAGCGGGCTGTGTGGAAGCGCTTATGCTCAACATCAAAGGCGAAGTCGCCGAGTGCACAGGGGACAACATCTTCATCGTCAAACAGGGCGTATTGCAAACACCATCCAAGGATGCAGGAATTCTCGAAGGTATCACTCGCAATGCCATTTTGGCGCTTGCGGCGGAACTTGGGATGGCGACGCAAGAACTTACGCTGACCCGGCACGATTTGTTTGTTGCTGATGAGTGTTTCCTCACCGGTAGTGCTGCGGAAGTCATCCCGGTGGTTTCGATCGACGGTCGAGCCATAGCATCGGGATGCGTGGGACCCGTAACTACCAAACTGATGGCTGAATTCAAAAAGCTAGTCCACAAGTAAGTTGTAGTTTGGGGCCATTGTCCCGAACAGATCAACGGACAGAAATGCCGATCAACGGTGATGCAGGTCCGGCCATTTAGGGGCTAACGTTGCACCCCAGTAAATAGCTCAAAAGGCCTCGTCGGATCCATCGTCCTTGAGCCAAATCACCGACCCTCGCAAATCCATCATAAAGCAGCGGACATGGACGTCCCATTCCTCTTTATCTCCCCCTCTGGCAACCTTCCTAGCACAGTGTGCAGAGATTGCGTCTCGCAGCTGGAACGCAAAACGACGGTGATCCGCCTCTTCGCGTCTTAACTCTTCCGGGGAATCGCCGTACTTACCCTTCGCACCTAAGAACTTCGCATAAGCGCCGCAGTCCCGATGCTCCATGATGTACACATCTTGTATTTGGTGAAGCTGAACCGCGATATCTAGGTGTTGGAAAAAGACGTCGTACCAAGATTCATGGTCCTGTTGGATGACACCCAACGCGGAGCCTGCAAACACCAATTGATCATACCGATTAGCAAGGTTGTCTCCTTCCATAAACGGAACCAAGTCGTCGATCAAACGCAGGTCCATGCAACTTAGCAGCAGTACATTTTTTCGCGGCGGCGGATATGGACGGTAATTCGAAGATGTGCGATGTATTTCCATGGTTGGTTTTCCTTTAAATAATCTCTTCTAGAAAATCAACCATTGTAGCGTCTCTTTCGCACTCCGTGTTCCACGGAGATACCCTACGCAGATGCGACGACCCCAGGCAGTTGCCCACCGCCGGACTCGGATGGACGAGACGGTTCGGCTGGGACGGAAGTTGTTTCCCGTACCGCCGTTGCGGAGTACGAGTCGAGCCATTGCAACGCAAGTTTGATCACGCGGTAGTTCGCATAGACCAAAGCAGTCGCTAAAATAAAGGCCCCAAGCACACGGCCAATCGGTGTTGCAAACAAAATGGAACAGAGAACAGCATTTAAAAAAACGATGGGCAGCATCAAGACTCCCACCGACGCGATGCGCTGTCCGGTCAGGAGTCCATTGGAATGTCGAATGCGCCAAAAGGATACTCCGCTCGCTACAACACCGGCGAACACCGAAAGAAAACCGGTTACAATCAAAAATTCGCTGCGGCGTCCCTGTCCTACTATGAGCATCAGTACGCCAACACTACTGGCAACAATCCCGGCTATCGCAACCCAATCCAGTCCCGGCTGGGTGCGTGCAGGCCGAGCCATGATTTTGCGAACAGATTTCAAGAATGGCTGCTTCTCGACTGTACTGCGATTGGACGGGGGAGTCACTGGGAGAGCGGCAGATTCAGGCAACATGAAAGGTGCCACTTCCTTGGCATAAGACTCGGGTTGGTCCATCGATTCTATGATTCCAGACACTAACTCCAAGTTAAGTTCCGCACCGGCCTCCATTCGGCGTTCGATCATCGCATAGATTTGCGTTTCCACTTCGGCGCAAACACTTGTTCGTTCTGCTCGCGGCATCCCGGATTGGAGCAAATTTTTTTCGATACAGTCAACGAATACATTGATCGCTTTGGAAATTTCCAACGGATAGGGTTCATTCATTTCCATGGTTTGATGATCCTTTTTTAGTTTGATTGATTTTCTTTGTATTAGGAGATCGCTAGGACGCGACCGAAGATTCACGTTGCGATAGCAAGGAAGAAACGCTATCCACGATCGTGCCCCAAGCGCTTGAGAGTTCGCTAAGCCTTTTATGGCCAGGAACGGACAAGCTGTAATAACGGCGAGAAGGGCCATTCGGGCTCTTGGCCATTCGATGTTTGAGCAAGCCGTCGCTGCAAAGCCTTGCCAACAAGGGATAGATCGTGCTCTCGGTCACTTCCATTCCGGGGATTTGCCCTAACTTTTCCACGATCGCATAGCCATAGGTTTCCTCACGCGTAACGACAGCAAGAACACAGAGCTCGAGTATGCCCTTCCGCATCTGGGAAAGCCAAGTCGTATCCATAGTCGCACCCCCAATCAGTTAATTCCATCGATCCAAGAAAACACAAGGCAACTACTATGTTTCGCATGGTAGTTTTGTTTCTTGGGAAAGTCAACGAGAAAAAATGGGAGCGGCGGGAGGCGGTAAGCGGTAAGCGGGAAGCGGGAAGCGGGAAGCCTTTATTTTGGCCACGAAATTCCTTCCCTCGTGGCCGAAGGAGGCGGTCACACTTTGTGTACGCCCCGATGGGCTTGCCACTCAGAACGCTACCGTTGGCCCTGTCGTCCCGACGGAGAATCCACCGCGGAGACCGCCTTACCAGACAGAGATCCACTACCCGCACAACCTTACGGTAGCGATTTGATCTGGTAGTCATCATCGACGAAGTCAACGTGGATGCTACCTCCGTCGTTCTCTTCGCGGCGGAGCAGTTCGGTGGCGATTTTATTCTGCAACCGTCGTTGTATGACTCGCTTCAGAGGTCTCGCTCCGTAAATCGGGTCGTACCCCTCGTTGCAGATGGCATCGATCGCCCGTTCTGAGATCGTCAATCGGTAGTGGTTCTCGCTCAACTGCTTCTCTAGTCGGGCTACCTGTAGGACGACGATCTTTCGGATCTCTTCCTTGCGAAGCGGTTCGAAAACGATAGTCTCGTCAATTCGGTTCAAGAACTCGGGCAAGAATTTTGCTTTGAGCGAATCTTGAAGCGCTTGCTGCATCTCTTCTTCACTACCCCCTTCATCGGCCACACGTTGGATCAACTGGCTGCCGACGTTGCTAGTCATCACAACGATCGTATTGGTGATGTCGACTGTTCGATTCTGACCATCGGTCAATCGACCATCGTCTAGCAATTGCAACAGCACATTGAAGACATCGCTATGGGCTTTTTCGATTTCGTCGAGCAATACAACACTATAAGGGCGTCTTCGAACCGCTTCGGTCAATTGCCCACCTTCCTCGTATCCAACATAGCCTGGAGGAGCGCCGACCAGTCGGCTGACGTTGTGCCGTTCCATGAATTCGCTCATGTCAATGCGCACCATCGCTGTTTCGTCATCGAACATCACTTCGGCTAGCGCTTTGCAAAGTTCGGTTTTGCCAACTCCGGTCGGTCCCAGAAACAAGAACGAACCAATGGGGCGGTTGGCATCTTGGAGTCCGCTGCGACTTCTTCGAACCGCGTTGCAGATAGCTTCGACCGCGTTGTTTTGGCCGATCACTCGTTGATGCAAACGTTCTTCCATGACCAAAAGTTTTGCACGTTCGGTCTCTAGCATTCTTGTCAGAGGCACACCTGTCCAGGCGCTAACCACAGCCGCGATCTCGTCCGCAGTCACTTCCGTTCGAAGCAGCCGACGTTTTTCGGTGTCTTTGGATTCTTTGGTTTCTGGAACTTCTTCTGTCGCGATTTGCTCTCGAAGCTTGCGGAGATGTTGGTCCAATTCGAAAAGTCTTTGGTAGTCCGCTTCGGAAACGGCAGCCCCTGACGACTGTTGCTCCTTGATGCGGGAGTCGAGTTGCCGAAACTCCCCTTCTGCTTGCTCTAGTGATCGACGGACCGATCCGACTCCTGAGAAACCAAGTTTTTCAGACTCCCATTGCTCACGCAGGCTTGCCAGTTCACGGCGGACCTTCTCCATTTCCTTTTCGATGTCTTCTAACGCATCGTCGGCGCTCGTATCCGATTCTTCGTTGAGTTGGCGCTGCGCCAATTCGAGCTGCCGCAATCGACGTTGCAGTGTGTCAATTTCTGTTGGCACGCTATCACGTTCCATTGCAAGCCTCGCCGACGCTTCATCGATCAAATCGATCGCCTTGTCTGGTAAGAAGCGGTCGGTGATGTAGCGATGCGATAACTTGGCTGCTTCTACTAATGCTGCATCTCGAATCTTGACTCCATGGTGAGCTTCATATTTTGCCTTGAGGCCGCGCAAAATGGTAATCGTATCTTCGACGCTCGGTTCGCCCACGTAGACGGGTTGGAAACGGCGTTCGAGAGCGGCATCCTTTTCGATATGCTTGCGGTATTCATCGAGTGTTGTGGCTCCAATGCAGCGGAGTTGGCCGCGAGCCAGTTCCGGCTTGAGCAAGTTCGCGGCATCGCTCGAACCTTCCGCGGCGCCTGCCCCAATGACCGTATGCAGCTCATCGATGAACAAAATAACGTCTCCGTCCGCATCTTTGACTTCACGAAGAACAGCCTTCAAACGTTCCTCGAACTCACCACGAAATTTGGTCCCCGCAATCAAAGAGCCCATGTCGAGCGAAATCACTCGTCGGTTCTTGAGACTTTGTGGTACATCCCCTTGGACGATGCGCTGCGCGAGCCCCTCTGCGATCGCGGTCTTTCCAACGCCTGGTTCGCCAATGAGCACAGGGTTGTTCTTAGTGCGGCGAGAGAGAACTTGGATCACGCGGCGGATTTCGTTATCACGTCCGATGACGGGGTCAAGCTTGTTTTTTGCAGCGAGAGCGACCAGATCGATACCGTATTTTTCTAACGCCTGGAATTTGCCTTCCGGAGTCTGATCTGTGACACGCGCGCTTCCCCGCACACTTTGCAGCGCGCTGAGGATATCGGGCTCGGTCACACCTAGCAGTTTCAATAAACTGCTGGCTTTGTTATCTGTTCGGCAAAGACCGAGCAATAGATGTTCAGTGCTAACAAATTCGTCTTTCATCGAACTGGCGGCGTTGGCGGAGGCCTCGAGTGACTTCTGCATGGAAGGGCCGATGGTTGACTGTCGCCCGCCTGAACTTCGCGGCAATCGCTGCAACTCGCTTTCGCAAGTGGTACGGATCTTGTCGAGCGGAGCCCCCATTTTCTTTAGCAACGGAACGACCACTCCCTCATTGTCTTTGAGCAACGCGGAGAGCAAGTGCAAACCTTCGATCTCTGGATTGCCTGTAGACGAAGCAAGCGATTGGGCTTCGACAATCGCTTCCTGCCCCTTGATCGTGAGTTTGTCCATGCGAAAAGTCATATCGGTCTTCCGGTTCGAGGGAGGTGAGACATCGAAAACCCCACAGATTGGCAGTTGGAGATTCGAAATGTCGTCGAATGCAAATACTGGGCCGCGCGTGCTACATTAGCGTAACATCCAGCGATGTTTGGAAATTGATCGCCCCCAATAATTGCCTCCCTCGATTTCACGGAATCCAAATATGACCTTTCCCTTTCAATCGTATATCCATGTTCTCGTCGCGGTTGCGGCGATTATTACCAGCGCGATGCCGTCCCACGCTCAGGACCTGACACGCGATCGGACCCGCAACGCGGCGTTCGGCGAAGCGTACCGGAACCCGTTTGGCAAGTTTCCAGCGAAAGCAACCCGGGGGGACCGAATGTTAGCCGATTTCTTTCACGCTCAAACGAAGGAGATTTCGGAGCTTTCACTCTCGTCCTTGCCTCTTAAATCAGACACAGCGTCGGAGGATTGGAACCGAACGAAAGACCACGCTCGTAAGCAGTTGTTCGAAATGCTGAGTCTCGATCCGCTCCCTGAGCGAACCGAACTTCATGCAACCGTAATCGGAACACTCGACCATGCGGACTTTTTGGTCGAGAAGCTCCACTTTCAATCGCGACCCGGTTTGTACGTTACCGCCAACCTGTACGTACCCAAGAGATTGACCAAGCCAGCGCCTGCAATCCTTTATGTATGTGGACATGGTCAAGTCAAAGTGGACGGTATCAGCTATGGAAACAAAGTGACTTACCAACATCATGGAGCCTGGTTTGCGAAAAACGGATACGTCTGTATCATCCTGGACAGCGTACAACTTGGTGAAATCGAAGGGATCCATCACGGGACTCATCGAGAAAACATGTGGTGGTGGAATTCGAGAGGCTATACTTCCGCAGGTGCCGAGGCCTGGAACTGCATTCGGGCTCTCGATTACCTGCAATCGCGATCCGATGTGGATGCCCAAAACATCGGCGTGACTGGGCGAAGCGGTGGCGGTGCGTACTCCTGGTGGATAGCCGCGCTGGATGAGCGGATTCAAGCGGCATGTCCAGTCGCTGGCATCACGGATTTACAAAACCATGTTGATGATGGTTGTGTCGAGGGACACTGCGATTGCATG
>JBBRGW010000021.1:0-18771 GCA_038223525.1 Pirellulales bacterium | reverse complement strand
ATTCGATATCCCTAAAAACGCGAACAATATGAAAGAAGTCATCGCCAGAAAAGTTCGCATAAGAGGTACGCGCGTTTGTTCCATCTGAGGGTTTCCTAAAGATTTCATAGAAAGCACTTACCTTTTGGTAAGTAACCTGGAAGGCTGTTGGTTCATTGTCCCTATCCGGTAGCAAGTGCAGGATATCATAAGTCGGAGGAAGCAGTGGCCAAATTGGAAATTGAGGGCTTGTTTAAATGATCTATCGTTGGGCGAAAACCAAGGCATGGATTTTTGACATTGGTTTTGTAAGGATGAATCGCAAGACGGGTGAAACCAGGCCGGGCTGGGCGCCGCACATGCTTGTCTTTTGCCTTATCGCGATGGTGATCGGCGGAGCGGTAAATTTGGGGTGGCAACGACAATGGCTGTCTTGGCCGCTATTTGTGATCGATACCATTACAAGCTACGCAACTCAAAGGCTCGTCCGAAGGTCTTGGTATAGACTAGGTCGCTTGGGAGCATACGGAGCCTCCCGGGCAAGGTGGTGGCTCGAGCTTTCGGGCTTGTCGTGCACACTTACCATGGCATTCGGCGTCTCCGCATTGGCGCACGGTCTTCCGGGTGTTCAGTTTCCAGGAGCGATCTGGATACACGCCTTTCTCTATCACGGCGCGCGATTTTCTTGCTTTGTATTTTTATTCACGGCAACGTTGGGTATGCTGATTGGCGTTGCACAACGAAAGCAAGTGCACGGTCGATCCATAGAGTTGGTTGCCTGGTTCTACTGGTTTTTTGTGCTCATCGGTGGAATGTGTTCTGTGCCGAACGCGTGGCTTTTACCGGCCGGTGGCTTTTTGTTGACGCTTGGTAGCCTTGTTGCAAGCTGGATTTATTTCGAAAGGGGCAGGAGTTAGTCGCTCAACCCGCAAGCCCGCATCCCCCTTTTTCTGCTTATCAAACTTTATCTGCTTATCAAACTTTTTCTGCTTATCAAAATAAGCGTCGGAGAACCTAAAGTGAATTCAAGTCCTCTAGTACCCATCGCCTTGTGCATTCTCAATCTGACGACAGCGTGCGGCTTCGCACAACCTGAACCAGTGCTTTGGACCGACGAGCAAGTGCAAAAAATCTTGTCGGATCGAATCGACGTCGAGAAAGAAGCTGTCGGTATTGTTGTAGGTCTCGTCGACGTGTCCGGCAAACGCATCTTCGCGCATGGAGCAACGAAGACGGGCGAACTTGCTCCAAAACCCGATGGAGATACCGTCTTTGAGATCGGCTCGGTTTCGAAAGTATTCACCTCGTTGCTGCTGGCCGACATGGTGCAAAAAAGTGAAGTTGCTTTGGAGGATCCTGCATCAAAGTATCTACCTAAAACGGTAGCGATGCCGACTCGAGGAAAGCGGGAGATTGCGCTTTTGGACTTGGCAACGCACACGTCCGCGTTGCCTCGCATGCCGACCAATCATGCTCCTGCCGACCTTGGCAATCCCTATGCGGATTATTCCGTGGAGATGATGTATTCCTTTCTTTCTAGTTGCAAACTCACTCGAGCGATTGGTTCCAAGCATGAGTACTCAAACCTTGGGGCTGGGTTGCTCGGCCATATTCTTGCGCTACGGGCTGGCAGCGATTACGAGACGCTACTTCACAATCGAATCGCTAAGCCATTGGGAATGACCAGTACTGCGATCCAATTGACACCGGACATGCAACGTCGGCTTGCGACCGGCCATGATGAAAGTCTTGCCGCAGTGAAAAACTGGGATATTCTAACGCTTGCGGGGGCTGGCGCTATCCGTTCGACCGTCAACGACATGCTGTTGTTTCTCGAAGCCAATATGGGCAAGAAAGACACATCTCTAAAAGCGGCCATGTTAGACCAGCAGTTTACGCGAAAGCCAACCGATTCCCCCGACCTTTCCATGGCGTTGGGCTGGCATAAATTCACCAAGTTTGGAGAGGAGTTGACTTGGCACAATGGCCAAACCGGCGGTTACCATTCCTTTGTCGGCTTTGACAAAAAACGAGGAGTCGGAGTCGTAATACTTTGCAACACCGGAGCAAATATCGACGACATCGGATTTCACCTTGT
The DNA here is from genome assembly GCA_038223525.1 of Pirellulales bacterium. Lineage (GTDB taxonomy): Bacteria > Planctomycetota > Planctomycetia > Pirellulales > Pirellulaceae > JBKCUI01. The sequence goes on along the minus strand of JBBRGW010000021.1, from coordinate 16,694 downwards.
AGACAATCGCTGGCCGCTGAAGAAACCCGCGATGAAATTGGATCCGAAAATCCTCGAAAGCTACGTAGGCGATTATGAGCTGATTCCATCCTTTGTGATTTCGATCACCAAGGACGGAGCTAAAATGATGCTTCAAGCGACTGGGCAGCCCAAGGCGGAGATCTTTGCAGAATCAGAAACGAAGTTCTTCTTAAAGGTGGTCGATGCTCAAGTGTCGTTCGTGAAAAATGATGCAGGCGAGATATCTCATTTGATCCTGCATCAAAACGGTTCGAATCAGAAGGGAAAGAGAAAAATGAGCGCGAAAAAATAAGCTACCACCTGGAAGAAGTCGCTTGTGAAATCGAAAGCTCTAAAGCTAAGCGCGCGTAGGCGAGTCTCTCCGTGACTCGTCAAAATCAGCGTCTCGGAGGGACGTTGCTATGTGAATTAGACGAAGAAACTTCTGCGCAGTTGCTTAGCTCAGAATGTCGGGACAAGCTGAACGCCTAGAATTCCGTCAGCGAATTCATAGAGGACCGTTGGTCTTGAACTTGGCTGCAACCCCGAGTCCATCGCCCACTCGCAAGTTGCAAAGTAGTTCGCCGAAGACCAACAACCAAGTTACCAATTGCGGGTCCGCCTGGAAGCATTGGTCCAATCGTTGTCGAAGATCGGTTAAGCCGCAAGTGCCTCGTTTAAGCTTTTTTCGGCGGCAATAAATGATAGGCCAAACCGTCGCCCAAATCCCCTGGAAGGTCGGCGAGCACTGCAGCCCTTCGCCACACAAAACAGCCAAATGCAAATCATCAAGGGCAGGGACCGACTCGCACCAATCGCTCCATTTGCCTTGGTTGCTTCCACCCTGCGTAATATTGTTGCCTGATGTCTTCTTGCGTAGCTTGCTGAACCGGTCGTCCGCACTTTGGATCGTAAGCAAGACGTTTTCTTTAAGCTCCTTGGAATCGGGCCGAACGACCGTTATCGGCTCCTCGATCACCTTGATCATTGTCGATTGACCATCGATTGCGAAGGTCCAAGTTCCATCGACCCAATTGTTTGCCTTCCAAGTCGCGGTGGTTTTCAGTTCGAGGGTGCTTTTGCCTGAAGACTCCATGGTGAAGCCGGTCGGCGCGTTGGCGCCTTGACGTGCTACACTTCTTTGCCATGAAACAAAATCACCACTGAGGATCCTCATCGTCACGGAAGTCGACCAGTCTCGGATTCCCATCGCATTGGCCCAAAGAATCGCATCGTCGATCACCGGTGGTTCGGTTTGCACGATGGAGAATTCGTCCGTACAATCCAAGACCCAATCTGGCTGGGCGGTAGGGATGGCCGTCAACAGCCACTTGAGTTCGTTCGCAACACCATACTGCCAAAGCGACTCAAGCGCGGTATCGAGCATGTCCGCTTTTTCGCGAATCGTTGTCAAACTGGTGATGCAATCGATCCAATCCAAATGCTTTTTGGCGTGTAGTCGCGATTGCTGAATCAATGGATCGCTCACCCCCATCAGCGCTTGCAACCAACCTGAGTTGGCGTAATCTTGTTCGGTTGCAGCTAGGGTTTTTGACATCGGTTTTCCGGAGAGACAATGGGATTCGGCATGTGATTTGATTGCCAATCTAGCAGTTCGCTAGGGGGTTCTACTAGTGCAAGTCTGAAACCAACGCACAAAATATCCGACCGGTCAGGCAAACCTTCGATCAACGAGCCCCCACTGTTTGATCCCATGGGAAACGGGCGGGACCTGCAGTCACCGATGTGTTCGCCTCACCGGACTGTGGGACGGGCCCCGTCGGGCGCACCTGAAACAATAGGACGTAGAGCGCCGGTAAATTGATTAATGTCAAGAAAGTAGCTAGCGACAAGCCGCCCATAATGGCAATTGCCATGGGCCCCCAAAATATGCTTCGCGTGAGCGGTATCATCGCCAGAATGGCTGTCGCAGCCGTTAATATGACCGGCCGAGCTCGTCGCACGGAAGATTCGATAACAGCGTCCCATTCGCTGAGCCCCCCTTTCATGTCTTGCTCGATTTGGTCCACCAGGATGACTGAGTTGCGCATGTCCATGCCTGCCAGTGCGATGACTCCCAACAAAGCCACAAATCCAAATGGTGCATGAAACAGATGAAGGAACGCTACGGCACCGATTAAGCCCAAAGGTGCAATCCCGAAAATAAGGAACATCTTTTTGAAACTGTGGACCTGAGACATTAGCAGCGTCAACATCAACAAGATCATTAACGGGAATAGCGAGAAGAGCGCCTTGTTGGCTTTATTGCTTTCCTCGATGGCCCCGCCAGCTTCGATACGATAGCCAGGTGGCAACTCGGCTTTCACCACCGAAAGAGCCTTTTCAACGCGAGCACTGACATCGGGTGCTTGAGCACCGTCGAGGATGTCACAGCGAACCGAAAGGGAACGCTCTTGATTTCGTCGCCATACAATGGGTTCCTCAAGCCCAGCACGGATTCTGCCCACTTGGCTCAACGGCACAACTTTACCTGTCTGAGTGAAAAGGGTCATGTTTGAAAAGTGTTCCAAGTCCAAACGCTCCGACGCGACAGCTCTTGCAACGACAGGTATCGTTTCAGTCCCCTCGCGAAAAGCGGAAACGGGGGTGCCGCTCAAAAGTGTTTGCAGAGCGAGTTCGATTTCCTGTGGCGCCAAACCCAAAAGCCTTGCTCGGTCTTGATCGATGTCGACATGAATACTCTTGGCCAGCTCGTCCCATTCCAAGTTGACATCGATTGCGGCTGGCTCGGCACGCATCACTTCTCGAACCGAGTCGGCAATCGTTCGAACCACTATCGGATCGGGTCCGATAACGCGAAACTGAACTGGAAAACCAACTGGGGGTCCAAAGTCCAATCGCATGACGCGCAACGATGCGTCGGCAAACAATGGATCTTGCTCAAAACGCTTTTTCAACTCAGCACGCAACGCTTCTCGGGCTGGTATTCCAGACGTTTGAATCACCAATTTTGCAAAACTAGGATTGGGCAGATCGGGATTGAGTGCGAGGAAGAATCGTGCTGAGCCAGCGCCTATGTAGCTGGTAAAGTGCTCGACATCGGCATGACTTTTACTTTCACCTTTACTTTCACTTTCGCCTGCGATCAGATGCGGTTGAACAAGTTGCTCTATTTGCTTCATCATTCGATCGGTTGCGTCGATCGATGACCCCTCGTTCATCCGCACATCGACGATGAGTTCGGCGCGCGAAGAGCGAGGGAAAAACTGTTGTTGCAACTTTGTGAAACCGAACATCGACGCAACAAATAGCACCCCTGTGAGTGAGACCACATAAATCGGACGTCGAACGCAGACACGAACAATCGATCGCAAGAGGCGATGGAAGGAGGATTGGAATGGTACATGATGCCCACCCCCTTTTTTGCTAAAGAAATCCGGGAGCAATAGAACCCCAAGGTGCGGTGTGAAGAGAACCGCCACCAACCATGACGCGATCAAGGTGATACCCACGACCCAAAAGATACCCCCTGCATACTCACCTGACGACGAACGCGCAAACCCGACCGGCAGAAATCCGACGACAGTGATCAAGGTGCCAGAGAGCATTGGGAAAGCTGTCGACGACCAAGCGAAGGTTGCCGCATCGACTCGATTCCAACCCTCTTCCATTTTCACGGCCATCATTTCCACCGCGATAATGGCATCGTCTACCAGAAGCCCAAGAGCGAGGATCAACGCACCTAATGAGATGCGGTCTAAATTCATGCCGATGGCATTCATTACCACCAATGAGATCGAAAGTACTAATGGAACGCTCAGCGCTACGACGATACCGGTTCTAAAGCCAAGGCTTACGAAACTTACGATCAATACAATAATGAGCGCTTCGATAAACGAACGAAGGAACTCGCTAACGGACTCCTCGACCACGTGAGGTTGGAAAGCGATCGTACCAATACTGACCCCCGCAGGCACTTGTTCTCGTATGGACTCAACTTCTTTTTCGAGAGCTTCGCCGAGGGCTAGTACATTTCCACCCTTGCTCATGACCACACCGAGAACGACCGCTGGTTGACCGTTGTATCGGACCAGATACCTCGCGGGATCCTCGTAGCCCCGAGTCACGGCAGCGATATCATCCAGTCTAAAAACTCGACCGTTGGCCTGCACGGGAACGGCGCGTATTTGTTCGATGCCGCCGAAATCTCGCGACACTCGCACATGAATACGATCGGTTGCAGTATCGATACTACCCGAACGCATGAGCACGTTTTGTTTTTGAACACTATCGAAGACCTGTTGGGGTGTGATGCCCAGTGTCGCCAATTTTTGATGCGAAAAATCAATATAAATGCGTTCGGACTGGTCTCCGATGATGTCGACTTTCTCGATGTTGGCTAAACGCAATAGTCGTTTCCTGGCCGACTCGCATATACGCTTGAGCTCTGCGGGCGAGAAGTCGTCGCCGCGAAACGCATACAACGCAGAATAGACGTCGCCATATTCGTCGTTGACACTTGGACCGATCACATTTTGCGGTAAGTTATTTTTTATATCGCTCAACTTTTTACGCACCTGGTACCAGATATCGGGGACGCTGCGGATGGGGACAGAATCCTTTAGCTGCACCAAGGTCAGCATGCGATCGGGCAAGCAATAGGTTTGCAAAAAGTCTAAGTAAGGTGTCTCTCGGAGCTTCACCTCGACAAGGTCCGCGACCTGCTCTTGCATTTCTTGCGATGTAGCTCCAGGCCAAACGGCCGATACTACTCCCGTTTTGACCGTGAACGAGGGGTCTTCGGCGCGTCCCATCAAAAAATACGCTTGCAAGCCGGCCACGCTGCACGCGAGAATCAAAAACGTTACGAATGCCGGATGCGTGACAGCCCATCGAGATAGATTAAAACGGTGTTTGTCGTGATCTGCTGATACGATTGAATCGAATTGGTTGCTCATAGATATTGCCCCTTAGGCGACCAGCAAAATGAATAGTAAAGTAGGATGGGACCTATGTCCCGTCCTTTGGTTCGTTCGGCATAATGGTCCCGAACTGCGGCTGATATCACATCGCCTGCCGATCGGGTTACTTCTTAGATTCCCAAACGCGAACTCTCGATTTCTCATCGATACGCTGTACGCCAGCGCTCACAATGCAATCGCCCGACTTAAATTCCCCTCGCACGACAGCGGTTTCATTGCGGTACTCTTTGATTTCGATTGGGACCGCTTCCACAGAACCCGAACTCGATTCAATTCGCCAGACAATAGGAGAGTTATTGCGGGCCGCGATCGATGTGATCGGAATACAAAGCCCATCCTCGGCGGTACTGTTTAGCGCGATTGAGACAGTCATTCCTATCGCCAAGTCGGGTGACATTTGCTTCAATCGAAACTTTGCATCGTACGTTCGCGAAATGGGATCGGCCATCGGAGAAAGCTCTCTCAGTTCTGCGGGCAATTCCAAAGAAGGCATCGACCAAAAAGTTGCCACCGCGCTCAAGGATTTCACTTCGGAGACCAAATTCTCAGGCAAACTGACAACCGCCTCGAGCTCGTTGGTTTGGGTTAACTGGAGCACCGTTTGCCCGACGTTTACAACCTGCCCTGCTTCTGCTTGGATGGAAGTGATAAGTCCATCCGCGTCCGCCAACAAATCGCAGTAAGTTCGCTGATTCTTTGCAAGCGTAAGTCGGCGGTCTGCAGCATCGGCGCGGGCCTTTCCCACGTCCCGATTGGCTAGCCCCATGTCGTAATCCGACTGACTGACCGAATTGGAGGATCGCAATTGCAGAAGACGCGCTTCTTCAGAGGTAAATTGTTTCAATTGCGACTGAGCAGAAACTTGATCCGCTTCTGCAACACGCAACTGCAATTCGATGTCCACTGGATCCAATCGAAACAACGCTTGTCCCTTTTGGATGTGCTGCCCGACTTCTACCAGTCGCTCCGATATCTTGCCAGCAACACGGAAAGCAACAGAAGCCTGATATCTCGGTTGCAAAGTACCGGTGTAGGAATGTCTCGCACCTGCAGCTCCCCATCGAGTCTCGACAGCAAACGCGCGCACGACCAGTTCGGAACCGTTACGGTTCATCGCTTCGAGCTGGGGCCGATCGCTTTCAGCCACGACAGACTGAGCCTGTGCTTGAAAACTGTGATAAGCAAATACCCCGCCGATCGACGTCGCGATTACCAAAGTGGCTACAAACAGAATTTTGCGTTTGGGAAATTTCATGGTGATATCCTTCTGTTTTTTTGGCACCGCGTCATCAATTGACGCGGCGTCATTTTTCGCTGTTTAAAAAGGCCGCACAGGCGGCCGAATGAATGTTGAGTCATTAGTTGACCGATTGGTTTTGTTGGTTCTTGATGGACCAAAATTTGGGTTGAAGCGATTCGTTCAGCGCTTTCATGGCATTGATGTAGTCCAAGATAAGCATAGCGGGCTGCCAAGCGAAGCCATTTAACAGTGTGCAACAGTGGACTCGGATCGCGTTAAACGGATCGTTTATCCCGATGGCTGGCAACGAAGGACTTGAGTACGTAAGAATTTGACTACCGTAATTGATCGCCCAAAAACCGAAAACAAATTCCTCGGGTGTAAGGCTTTCGGGAATGACCAATTCGTTGCTCGCGACCGCATCGCGAACGATACCGGCCACGATTCCCATGCAATTACCTTCGCACTGGCGAATCAGATTTTGACGTTGTTCGGACGACTTTTCCCAAATGCTTTGATTTCGAATACACTGCTCGACCAAGAAATCATCGGTGCAATGTTGCGTGAAAAACTCGCAGGCCGCCCCCAATGCCATCATCCGGTATCGCGAAGATTCCGCAACCATCGCAGCTTGCTCAAAGAGTCGTCGGCGGACCTCCATCGATTGGACTGCGAGCGCCAAAACAATCTCTTCTTTGTTAGGAAACTGTTTGTAAATAGTCCCTTTGGCATACTCCATTTGAGACGCGACCCGATCCATGCTGAGGCACTGAAAGCCTTCTGCAACCAAAATAGGTCGGGCGACACGAAGAATCTCCGTTGCGCGACGCTCCATTTCCTTCTGTTTTCGAGTGAGTTTAACCATGCTGTCAATTGTTGACGAGTCGTCAAGAAAAACAATGGGAGTGTCGGCATTTTGAGCAGGATTCTTGAATTTCCGCTATATTTTGGTTTTGCCTAGAATGTTTGTGGCCGTTGTCTCAAACAAAATGTACGGACGGGAATTGGGTCCCTTCCAGTGGCAATCCCTTCACGCAAAACCGAGCAGCGTATGAAATCAAAACGATGGGTCCAGTTTTCAACTTCTTTGATGGCGATTTGTGGGATGGGTTTTCCGATGGTGGCCGTAGGCCAGGAAAAGCCCGTGCCCGTAACCGCAGCCGCTGAATCAAAGCAAGAACAAGTGGATCGCCCCTCGTTTTTGCGAATCAAGAAATCGGACAAGGGAGAGCCTGAGTCGATGCAAGTGGCAATCGCTCGATACACCTTTGACGAGGGGGAATACAAAGGGCGAACGGTCGATTTGATCGGAGCGGTGCATGTCGCCACCCACGCGTACTATCAAGAACTGAACAAGAGGTTCAAATCTTATGACGCAATGCTGTATGAGTTGGTGGCGGACCCGTCTGCGAACAAGCCGGACAAGCGGGCTGAGCGGGGTGGATTTAATCCTTTGGGTGCTATGCAAACGGGGATGAAGGACGTGCTGGACTTGAAGTTCCAATTGGACGAAGTGGATTATAGTCCTTCCAACTTTGTTCATGCGGACATGAGCGGTGAGGATTTCCTAGAGGACATGTCGCAACGAGGCGATAGTTTTATCGGGCTGATTGCAAGAATGATGGGCGCGGGACTTGCTGTCCAAAACACAAAGAAAGGCTCATCGCAACAGACGGAAATGCTTGCTGCCGCGTTGTCAAAAGACACCATGAAACTACGTCGCGTAATGGCCGATCAATTCGAATCGATGGATAGCCAAATGGCCGCAATGGCGCACAAAGATGGCAAGAGTACTCTGGTGACCGAACGCAATACGAAGGCATTTTTGGTCATGGAGAAAGAGCTCAAAGCCGGCAAGAAGAAGTTGGCTATTTTTTACGGTGCTGCCCATTTGTTGGACATGCATCAAAGGCTTTTGAAAGATTACAAAGCAACACAAACCAAAGTGGAATGGCTCGACGCTTGGCCACTCAAATAGACGCAATGACACGTGAATAGATCTCTTCAAGCACGAAAACCGATATTAAGCAGCTCTGCACAAGTAAGTGTGCAAAACACGTAGGCGAGTCTCTCCGAGACTCGCTGAAATCAGCGTCCCAGAGAGACGCTGCTACGTGAATTAGACTAAGAAACTTCTGCGCAGGTGCTTATTGTCCTATAAAGGAATTCCTATGGATCGACGTAATTTTATGGCAACCAGTGCTGCAGGTCTTGCGTTGAGTCCTGCATTGAGTGCCACAGCAAAAGAAGCGCAGGCGGCTTCGGTTACCAAGGACTCTGCGCTCAAGGTGATTACGACGGACCCGTTGGTGCTCGAGACGCCGGACCAATTGCTTGCTGCCAATCGAATCACCCCATCGACCTCCCTGTTCGTTCGCAATCATCATGGAGCTAAGCATCTTGAGGACATGCAGCCCCGGCCCATGGTCGGAGACATTGAGCTCACGGGGCTTCTTGATAAGCCGACTAAATATGCTTTGTCCGAGCTTGCTAAGTTACCTAAGACAGAGGTCGAGATGGTCTTACAATGCTCTGGCAATTTTCGTTTTCAATTCAGCAAGCTCTCTCCGATCAAAGGGACGCCATGGAACAAAGGGGGAATCGGAAATGTGCGTTTCGGTGGCGTTCGATTTTCCGACTTTCTGAAAGCCAGTGGAGTTACCGTCGCCAGCGATGCAAAATTCGTCACCGCCGAGGGAGCAGACCAACCTGAAAAGGCCGGCCAGATCGACTATGAGAAAAGCGTCCCTTTGGATGTCGTTATGGAAAGAGGTCTATTGGCTACTGATCTCAATAGCACTTCATTGCCGGCGGTTCATGGCGGACCGGTTCGATTGGTAATTCCCGGGTATTACGGAAATGTCCAAGTCAAATGGCTGAGCCGTCTTAGGTTCGAAGCAAAAGAGACATCGAATTTCTTCCAAATACCTGACTATCGAACCCCAAAAAGGAGAATTGAGCCAGGAGCGGCGGTCGAATACACGTTTGACAATAGCGACCCAAACTTCGACATGAAAATCAACAGTCGTATTTATGCGCCGGCAGACAACTCCAGCGTACCGGCCGGCGCGAAGGTGTCATTGAACGGGGTCGCATGGAACGATGGCACAGCAGATCTCAAAGCGGTCGAGTATTCGCAAGATATGGGAGCGACTTGGAAATCAACTCAACTCGCAGCTTCCGCAGGACCGTTCGCTTTTCGCGAATGGTCGACTAGCGTCAACTTGGAAAAGGGAGAGCATCATCTTTGGATCAGAGCTGTGGACGCTTTAGGTCGCACTCAGCCGTTAGATGGTGGTCTCTTTTGGAACCCCGGTGGATACGGCTGGAATGCGGTCGAAAAAATTCGTGTGACTGCAGTTTAGAGATACATACCTTGGAAGGCAAAGTATCCCAAAGCAGCGATCGTCATCGGGACTCCGTAAGGGAGCAAGTACATTCGTGACTTGCGTTCGGCGGCGCGTTGGAACAGTGCTTCCGGGTCTCGCACTTCGACGAACTCACCGACAAGCATATTAAATTGTTGGAAATGCTTCTTCCATCTTCCCGAGTAAGCGATCATTAGGATGGCCATGACACCGCCGACGATAGCGGTCGTTGCGAAAATATTCCAAGTGTGTTCCGCATGCACCCAAGCGCCGATGCCCGCGAGCAACTTCACATCTCCAGCCCCCATCCCACCGACCATATAAATGCCGTACAGCAATGCTAGGCCGAAGAACGTCGCAAGGACGCTATAGCCTAATCCTGCCCAGCCGCCCGAAGCCAGGCTGTAAACCCAGCCGCTCGCAATCATCGGAAAGGTAAGCCAGTTTGGAACCTTTAGTTTCCAACCATCGATGACCGCTGCGACGACTAGAACGATTGAAACAAACCAGATGGGCCAATGGTTTACAATGCCGTTCAAAAGGGTAGCCGTATTCATGTGCGTGGGTCCTTGCCGATGTTGCGTGGAAAGATATTTTTTTAGTTGTTTTGTTTATGGATTGCAAAGCAGTTCGCAGGACCACTTGCATTGAGCGAGACGAAAGAACCCGGACAACCGAACTGTGTGATTGCAGTTCGATCGCCGGTTCTGTGCGTGGAGCAATTCGGCCGAGGGGCCAAGTGCTCGAGATTGGCAAAGTACTTTGTGAAACCAAAGTACCCGCTCAAACTACGAAGCTGTTCCGAGCTGTGCCGAAACATTGCTGAATGTTGTGCTTGCATTCTTTCCAATACCGGAAACTGCTGTCAAGCAAACAACGATAATGAGCGACAACATAACTGCATACTCAACTGCAGTTGGTCCGTCTTCGCTCTTCAAAAATCGCTTCAACTTCATGGCGAAATTTTTCATGGGATAACCCTCCGACAGGTTGCTCGATTTGTGGCCGAGCGCAAACTAAGGAAAAATATACCCACAGGACACAAGCTGAATTCATCGCCATGACTTCAGTTGCTACTGGGGCAGCAAGCTGTCTGAACAGCTGACGTTCAACAAGCTGAATCGTCAACGAAACTTAGGACACTTTTCGTAACAGTCAAACTTTGACGATTGGAAAATTTAGTTTTTATGGGCAAATTGATTGCTTTTCTAAAAAACATTCAAGTAGCGCATCGAATCTATGATGGTTGTAAGGATTGTTCGGGCAGCTTACACCCGATGCGCGGCGAGTTGATTTGATATTTCGAATGCTATTTCTAAAGCTTGCTCGTAGTTGAGTCGGGGGTCAAGCTGAGTTTGGTACGCTGACTCCAAATCGGATTCAGTAAGCCCTCGCGAACCACCTACACATTCTGTTACGTTTTCGCCCGTGAGTTCCAAATGGGCTCCACCCAACATGGATCCGCAAGCGCGATGGATCGCAAACGACAACCGTAGCTCATCGACGATGTCGTCAAATCGGCGTGTCTTGCGTCCATGCGCCGTCGAAACGGTGTTGCCGTGCATGGGGTCGCAGACCCACAAGACCCGTCGGTTTTCTCGGCGAACTGCTTCGATCATTGGCGGCAAAGTGCTTTCCACCTTGGATCGCCCCATTCGATGGATGAGGGTTAGCCGCCCCGGTTTGTTCTCTGGGTTGAGCCGTTGCGTCATTTCGATCAATTCGTCCGTTCCCATCGACGGCCCAATTTTCACGGCAACCGGGTTCCGAATACCGCGAAAGTATTCCACGTGTGCGCCCGTTAGCGCCCGAGTACGCTCACCAATCCATGGCAAATGAGTTCCAAGATTGTAGTAGCCGATCCCTCGAACGCTTTGTCGTGTCAAAGCCGTCTCATAGTCGAGATGCAGGGCTTCGTGCGACGTAAAGAAATCGACCCGCTTGAGGTCCGTTGTGCGTTCCGGCAAAATGGTTTCGACAAAGCGAATGGCGTTGCCGAGCGATTTCACAAGTTCCCGATACCGCAGTGCGACATCCCCTTTTGCCTCATCTACAAAAAGAAGGTTCCAGTTTTCTGGATGATGCAAATCCGCGAAGCCACCTTCGCTGAGCGCTCGAACAAAATTGAGTGTCAGCGCCGAACGCTCGTACCCTCGTAGCAATAGCTCAGGATTGGCTCGACGCGCTTCCTCTGTAAACTCGAATTGGTTGACCAAGTCACCTCGATAACAAGGGAGCGATTTTCCATCTTGCGTTTCGGTATCGCTCGAACGTGGCTTAGCGTATTGACCCGCCATGCGTCCGACACGCAATATCCGCTTGCGAGAACCAAAAACGATGGCCAAACTCATTTGCAGCAACAACTTTAGCTTGCTCGCAATAGGCTCTGTTTGGCACTGATCAAATGTCTCGGCGCAGTCTCCCCCTTGCAGCAACCAAGCCTCACCACGTTGGGCTGCCGCAATCCCGTCATGCAGATGATCCACCTCCCAACTGGTCACTAACGGCGGCATCATGCGGATCTGGTTCAACACTGTCGAAAGGGCGTTGGAATCGAGATAGACTGGCTGCTGCGAGACAGGAAACGATTTCCATGAGGACGGTGACCAAGGTTGCGACATGGACAAATCTGATGATGTTGGAGTGGGGCAATGGAGCATCGAGCCGAGCCGATCGAATCAGTTCAGGCGTAACAACCAATAGAATAGCCCGATCCTTTAGAATTCAGAGTGCAATTTGAGCTCAACAACGAGAATCCTTTCCAATTTCAGGACCAGATCGTTGTCAGGACTTAAAAGTGAGGTAAGCTTCCAGCTTGGCATCGGAGAAATGGAAGCATACTCATAGTGTTTAGCCCAACCGTCCTCATCGGAGTAAAATGCGTCCTTATCTGGCTCCACATCGTTGCCCCGGGTGCGAGATTCGCAAGCCGCTTTGCTTTTGCTCGATGATTCCGCAGATCTCGCTTCGGACCCGCGTGATAATACTCATGCATACGTCGGAAGAAGTGCTGACCACCAACACAGCGAGATTGGCTGCAAAGGCGTTGACGAACAGCGAAGTACGGATCCACGGACGGCGGGATGAACGGATGCTGACAGCCGACTTGATCGAGCCAGGGTTTACTCCTTTATTGCTTTACCCGAGTCCTATTGCGGTCGAACTGACCCCTGAATTTGTCGCGAAAATCAACTCGCCGGTCCGCCTCATCGTGCCTGACGCAAATTGGCGGCAAACCACTAAATTCGTGCGTCATGAACCGGGATTGGCTGGCATTGGTCACGTTAAACTGGTTCTCGGATCGCCTTCGGAATACCATCTCCGCACTCAGCGCGACCCTCAAAATCTTTGTACATTAGAAGCCATTGCGAGAGCGCTTGGCGCATTGGAATCCCAAGAGGCGCAAAGCAGCTTAGAGACGCTCCTGCGCATTCTCGTCGAACGAACACTCTGGTCCCGAGGCAAAATTCGTGCCAGTGATTGCATCACTGCCGGGATCCCGCGAGAGGCTATTTAACGTTCAGTAGGTCGCAACTGCCGGGTGCGACCACGATGTTTAACCCGACCACGATGTTTAACCGCATGGGGACATCCAACATCGTGCGCGGACGACAGGGAAAGGGCATTGCGTGCCGGCCGCCGCGCGGGTTAAACATTAGGACCAAGTCACTCTCGGCAAAAGTGTCCTACGGTACAATTGGCGCTTTGAATTGGACGAAATCAGCATCAAGAAAAAGGTTTAGCTAAAATGTTTTGCAAACACTGGAAACTCAGTGCGCTCGCGGCTTTAATGTGCGTGTTCCAACATGCAAGCCAAACGATCGCCAAGCAAGAAAACGTCGACATCGTGGCTGATGTAGTCTATGGTCACAAAGATGGATTGGCATTAACCTTCGACGTTTTTCGCCCCAAAGCCAACGCCAACGGAGTCGGAATCCTTTTCATGGTTAGCGGTGGTTGGGTTTCGGCTTGGAGCGAACCCAAACAAATTTTGCCAATGTTCAAGCATTTGCTCGATCAAGGCTATACCGTGATCGCCGTCCGGCATGGCAGCAGCCCGCGTTTTCTGGTTCCAGAGTGTGTCAGCGATGTGCAACTCTCGCTCGATTTCATAGCGAAGCACGCGGCCGAGTGGCAAATCGATCCGAAGCGACTTGGAGTCTTCGGCTTCAGCGCAGGAGGGCATCTCTCTCTGATGCTTGGGACAACAGGGGGCACAAAACGGGGCAAGGAAGAGGTCTCGCGGGTCGCAGCCGTGGTTGCTGTCTTTGCTCCAACCGATTTAGCACCTTATGTCGATCCAAAGAATCCACTCCGAGAGCAGTTTCCAGCTCTCAAGTTTGAGCCATCCAAAGCGGAAGCCGTTTCGCCATTGATGCACGTGACCGCCGACGATGCTCCCACCTTACTTTTCCATGGAGATAAAGACGAATTGGTTCCGCTTTGGCATAGCCAAAAGATTCAGAAAGCTTTTGAGACAGCTCATGTCGCTAGCAAACTAGTGGTCATCCCCGGAGCAGGCCATGGTTTCGATGGCGAGGGGTCGCGCAAGCTGTCCAAGGAAATGATCGAATGGTTCGATAGGTACTTGTTGAAGTAAAGGTATCTCTATGTGAACCGGATTAAAGAAATAGAGGGCTTCGATCATAACATGGGCCGAAAACCGTGGGTTAAGGCCCTTCGGCTAATCAGCCGCAGCGCGTTAGCGTACGGTTTAGCCCGACTTATGATCGACGCCAACTAGAGCTTGGTTTTGTCTTTTGGTCGCACCCGGTACGAACGTCCTACTGGGTTGCCGCAGTTTTTCGAGCAATCACATATTGAACGAGCTCATCGACCGAGTCGACATCTAGAATGTCGTCATCGATCTTGATAGAAAATCGTTTCTCCAACTCGAACGTTAACTCGGCCATGGCCACCGAGTCGATGCCGATCATGGCCAAGGAATCGTTTCCTTGAGGTGATCCACCACAAACCTTTCGGAGGTAATCGATGATCTGTGTTTGGGTGGATTGAATTTCTACGCTGTCCATGCCTGCGGATCCTGGTGTTATTGTACGACGGTGTTGGATTGAGTTCCTACAGCGGTAGGACGGCTATCTGAGCTTCGGCTGGGGCCGGCGGTCTTTAGGGCCTCGACGAGTTGCGATTCCGTAATGACGTCTCGGAGCACAATCGGCTTTTCAGAATCACCTGCCGAATAAATGGCCAGGATCGGAATCGACGCGCTATTGAGTTCGCTCAGCTTCGCTTTGAGGGCTGGGGGGTAGTTGGTATAGTCCGCGATCATCGGGATGATCTTATCTGACTCGATCAGTTCCTTGACCTTCTTCGTTTCGATTGCCGTTCGTAAATTGAAATGGCAGTTTTGACACCAATTTGCAGTGAAGTCAACCATGACTGTCTTGCCATCGGCAACCAACGAATCCAACTTTTCCTCGTTGTAATCCTGCCATGCCAATCGGTACTGCGACGGTTGTAGAACGTAAAAAGATCCGGCCGTTCCTAAAACCGCAATCACCGTTGCGATCGACCAACTGCGCATCTTGACACCGGATTCAGCCCAAGCGGGAACGCGTCCCACCATCCAGCATGCGAACCATACGAAGATCAGTGATGAGAGCATTCCCATCCTTTCGACATCAAGGAACCCGCCAACCAGAAATACAACCGACAGCAGCATCGGAAAGGCCAGGAATTCCTTAAATGTTTCCATCCAGGGGCCAGGCTTGGGCAAAAAAGAAAGCATCGAGGGTTGGGCTGCGACCGCCAAATAAGGTAGAGCCATACCTAATCCGACCCCCGCAAAAATCAACAGGACAACCCAAGCGGGTTGCGTCAGCGCAACGACAAAAACGCCGCCTAGAAAGGGCGCGCTGCAAGGGGTCGCTAGCAGCGTCGTAATGAGCCCCTTGTAAAACGCTCCTTGGTAGCCTTCGCGATTGGAGAGTTCGGTGCTCGTCTTGCTCATGGCAAACCCGGGGATTGGAATCTCCCAAACACCCAGGAAGCTGAGGGCTAGTGAGAACATGAAAGCGGTGATGAGAATTCGAAAGTAGATCGAGCCAAACTGTTCTCCCCAGCCGAATGCCTCTCCGGAATAGTACCTCACGGCGACGCTAAACAAACCGAGGCCCAAGATCAGCGACACGATGCCAGCGGCGTAGGTCAGCGTCAGCATGGATGCGGTCCGCTTATTGCCGCCTGCCTCGCTCACAAAGCCCAATACCTTGAGTCCAATTACAGGCAGCACGCACGGCATAAAGTTCAAAATAAAACCACCGAGCATTGCGAGGCAGAACTTCGAGAGCAATTCCATGGGTGTGAGCGTCAATTTGATCTTGGCGCCATCAATCCATTGGGAAAGACTTCCGACGGCGGTGATGTCATTAAAAGGAATCGCGGCAAGCACTGCATTGGTGGGATCTTCGATCGACTTGGGGCCAACCGCCAGATCTACTTGATAGCGGAGCCCTCGCGGTTGATCGCAAGAACCATCCGTGCAGCCCTGATAGCCGATTAGACCAGACAACGAATAGACACCTTCGATTGCTTTAGCAGGTACTGTCAATGGGATGCGCCATGACACGTCCCCCTCATAATAGTCGACCTCTTCTCCTCCGCCTAAATCCTTATGAGTCAGTTTGCTGTCGGTGGTTGGGTTGCCAGCCAAAAGCCCGGCCTTGTTGGTCAGCACAAATAGGGTGTGTGAATCGACACCGGGATCCATCGAGTCGTATTTGTAGATGTGAAAGCCCTTGTCCGGAATGGCGCTTAAAATCAGATTCAATTTATCGCCCGGCTTTACGGTCGACTTGTCGATTGAAACCGTCCAAGCGACCGTGCTCTCTGGCTCGCGGAACGGTCCTTTGTTGACCGTGGATTTTGCAGACGCATAAAAGCCTTTGAACTCCGCTTTGACCTCTTCACCCCGAACGGGAATGCAAGACTCTCGACAAACTTGTCCGTCCACTTTCACCACAATCGGAGCAGGCGTAGCGGTGAGCGGGACAGCAAAAATAACAGGGGCGGTCCATGCGACCGAATCGTGGTGTTGTTCCACCCGCAAACCCTCGAAACCAACTTCATTGGTCGATACGTCAAATGAGGAGTCGGGCGAGAAGGGACCGGCTAAGGTGATAC
>JBBRGW010000020.1:0-18995 GCA_038223525.1 Pirellulales bacterium | reverse complement strand
AACCGACGCATCGCGTCGCGAAGCGGAGTCAAAACCAATGCGTGTTCGTTTTCGGTGTAGTTGTAATTGGGTTGATTGGGCTCTCTCCAATCGGGAGAAATAACAATATAGCCACGTTTCGAAGCTTCCCCTAAACAGCGTTGACTTTCAGGTGCGTATTGCCCTGCCCACCACGTGATTTGCCACGCTGGATTGGTCAATTCGCCCGGGAGGGTAAACACGCATGGGTACTGACGAAAGGGGTTGTATTCGGGCGGCAACTGAACCAGATAACGAGCGACTTGGCCATGCATCTCCCCGCCCAAGGGCACTTCGATCGCGAAACGGCCAACGACGCTTTGCTGCACCTGCGATTGACTACCGTCGGTCGATTGGCCTAGGACTTTGATAGCCGACGATTCAGGAGTCGACAATGGCGGAGGCATGTTTGACAAAATCTTGGCTACCAGATCGGCGGACCCCGACTCTTGCTTCCTGATCTCCTCAACAATTTGGTTTTCACGCGTTGGCTTCGCAAGATAGTCAGCAACGAGTCTCCGCGTTTTGATTCCGGAGGCCACTAACGCGGCATTGTCTTTTCCCGCAGCGGAGCCGTAAATCCAACCGCTCAGTGCGAGTGCAGCAAGTTGGTCAGGTTTCAATGTCTTATCGTCTCTTCGTCGCCGAAAGTAGTCGGTAAAACGTATGGCCGTATCGGCTCGTAAGTGGCTGGATATTTCAGGCAACAAGCTTTGCATTTCGGCCCTTGTAGCTGGATCCTCAACCCTGGCAATATCCTCTGTAATCCAAGCAATCAATTCGTCGTGTTCCGTGACGCCGTTTTGGAGCAGCTTCATTTTGCTCTCCACTTTCAAACCAGTCTCGATTGACAGCTTTGCCTTTTGGATGGTCTCGAGAAGACGGTTGGCATGCTGATACTGCCCTGCTTGTACCGCCATGTCTGACGCATCAAAGAGTTGATCCGCCATGTTTTGGTCCAAGCGAGTCAGAACAGGTTTGAAACTGTCCAGCGCAGGATTGAACTTGAGGATCGCTTGCTCCAAATTTTTTCTGGCGTAGTCATATCGCTTGGCCTCCTCAAAGAGATTGACTATCGCGATCCGGTCATTCGGCTTAGTTGTATTCGCGTTTTGCAGCAAAATTTCATTGAGCGTTTCGCTCTCGAAATTGGAGAGAGCAAGTCGCATATCCCAATCGCGTTCCCCAGAGTCTCCTTTCAAGCCTTGTACGCGAACATAAGTTGGCGTGATCTCCGTGATGCCTTGAACCACTTTGTGGAGCTTGTCTCCTTGGCGAACGAAGCAGATTCGTCTTCCAAAGGGATTAAAATCGGAACATTGAACGATCGAGCCAGGTGGAACCTCACCTTCCGTCGCGACCAGATTCGTATTGGCAAGTTCGATAGTGAGTTGTGCGCGATTAGCCAGAACTGGATCCTGTGCGCGACGGTTGACATTGAAGTAAGTCCGTCGAAGCCCATCGTCGAGTGCATGGATGACTAAGGCTTTGAACTCACCACCGCCTCCTACTTTCGCTCTCGGTTCAACAACATAGGCGACGTCGCTAAGCATCCCTGGTCCAAGGACCATACCGTCATCGAGCAGAACGGTTTTCTGTTGCCCAAATCCAATGCTTGTTGGATGCATTAGAAAAAAAAACGCGAGAGTCAATCTCGCGAAGTCAGTGAAGCAACGTGGTCGTGATAGGCCTATCGATTGCCATTTTGCCATGGAATGAATCTCGTGGATGGTTGGTCAAATCAACAGCAGAGAAGGCCTGCAGATCACATTATCGACCGCCAAAATACTTTTTCAATGTTTCAGAAGCGGCGTCTTTGGTGTCTTTCGTTGTCGGACCAGAAGCATTCTGTTTCGGAAGTTTGATCGGCTCTCGTTTTTCAGGCCGCTTGGGTTTTGGCACCTCGGGTTCGGCTGGCTGTACTTCGGAAATCAACGTTCCCTCCAATCGCGTCGTATCCTCCATGGCGATTTGGCGAGTGTCGAATTCATTCGATTCCACTGGAGCCTTGCGATCGATCTGATCGGCTTCAGCTAGCCAAGAGCTGATATCAACACTTTCGCGTGAATCCTCTTTGTTTTGCTCCGCCATTCGGCCGGCTGCTTCCTTTACCGACTGAACCTCCGGTTGCTTCGAGTTTGCAATCCCGACCTCCAGCATGACCTCAAATTCCAATTGTCCACACCTCAGCCGATCGCCATTCTTCAAAATCTTTGCCCGGTCTGGCATGACCTGTTTTTCATTGATGAAAGTGCCGTTTCGACTTTTCAAATCGACCAATAGCAGCCGTCCATCTTTTTGAACGATTGCACAATGCTTGCGGCTGATCGACTCACTCTTAGGCCGCAGCTGGCAATTATCGCCACGCCCAATCAAGAACTTCTCGTCCTTGATCGGAATTAGTTTTCCTTCGTGAGTTCCAGAAAGGACTTTCAGAGAAACCTGCATTGCCTGCCCTTTTTTTATGAAGCCGTAATCGACCCGTCAATTAACCGAAAATTCATCTAATTTCACGTGTGCGACTGACTTATAGTAATCAATAACCCACAAAAGCACATCCCAGAAACGGAATGGTCGTTTTCAAGTCTGGGGAACCACACTGATTCCGGCCGAAGGTCCCATCAATTCGCTTAGCTTACCATTTCGCCAACTAACTTGAAGTAGTTCTGCTATCCCATCCTTTAAAGTTGCAACAAAAAACTTTTGCCAATCGTTCGGACTGTATCCGCACTTGTTTCCGCCCTCGCCATCTAGAAGCCCGGCAAGGTTCTGGGCGGCCATCGAACGCTGCAGCAGAAAGCTTCCATGCTGCAGAAGTCCATTAGCTGACCTTCTTTGCGCACTACCCAATATTTTATCGTCACCGACCACTAAATCGACTGGGGATCTCCTCAAAAAGCAAAGAAATGGCGCCGGGACCGCGTCCGCCGACACCTTGCAAGTGCAAGCCTCCGACAGTTTGGCATCCCATCCTAATTTCGTAAGGGCTTCCACAAACTGCAAATGAATCGCTCGGTAGAGCGCTTCGCTATGCCCCTTAGTCGGCTGATTATCCCGGTTTGGAAAAAGGATGCTGTAGGTGAGTTCGTGGTCGTGAACTATGGCTCCACCCCCGGTTTTTCGCCGAACCCAAGGCAATGCTCGTAAACTCTCTGAGTTGTCTCGATCTTCTAGACGTTGAAAATGCCCAATCGATAATGTGGGTCGATCCCACTCGTATATACGGAGCACAATAGGCCAAAACGGTTTCGCATCAGCTAGTAATGCTTCATCGACAGCCATGTTGCAGGCACCGGACTTGGGTGGATCTACCAACACCAGTCCAGGGTTCGGATCCGCTTGGTTCGCTTGGCTGATTAGTGATTGCATTGCTTTTGATAAGCGTCCCAGTCCATTAATTTGGTCAACTCACTAGGGTCGCTCATTTGAACTTTGATGATCCAGCCTTCGTTGTAAGGATCTACGCCGAGGCTTTCTAGTTTGTCGACCAAAGCCGAATGGACTTCTACCACCGTTCCGCTCACTGGGCTGTACATCGGACTAACCGCCTTAACGCTCTCAACTTCACCAAACTCGCTGCCTGCCACGACTGTCTGGCCGACTTTTGGCAATGCCATGAAAACAAGGTCCGTTAGCTCTTCAACCGCAAACGCGGAAATGCCAATCGTGGCAATTCCGATGGACTGGTCAGCAACATAAGCCCATTCATGGGACTCGCAATACCGCAGCTTGTCAGGAGTAATGCTCATTAGGTCACGATTTCTTGTAAAAGGGTAATGGAACCATCGAAGCGGAAACGTGTGTGCCTCGAATGTCGATGTCGATGTGCGTTCCAGCAACTGCGATCGAAGGCTCCAGATAAGCCATGGCGATTGGTTTGTCTAGAGTCGGTGAAAAACTACCACTGGTTACTTGCCCAACGACCCTCCCGTCTGGGTCTAGGACGTTGGCGCCTTGTCGAGCAGCGCGTCGACCGTCCAAAATCAGACCAACACGTTTGGGCAGAGACGTGTTTTTCGATTTTTGCTCTAACGCGTCACGCCCCACAAACAAGCGATCTTTCAGGTTGCACGCAAAGGCCAAACCGGCTTGGAAGGGATCGATGTTTTCGTCGAGTTCATGGCCGTAGAGCGGCATTCCCGCTTCGAGCCTCAAGGTATCGCGTGCCCCAAGCCCAACGGCTTGCACTCCCATGTCTCTACCAGCCATCATAATGTTTTCCCAAACCCGAGGGGCATCCTCTGCCTTCACGATCAACTCCAGACCATCCTCGCCGGTATAACCCGTTCTCGAAACGATGCATGGCTTGCTCATTTGCTCGGTGACTTTAGCGCGATAGTACCCCAATGTCAGCGCGCTGGAGGGCAGAAGGGCTTTGCAAATCTCCATCGCCTTGGGACCTTGCACAGCCATCATAGCGGTAGACTGCGTGACGTCATGAAACTCGACGTCGGGGAAATCGGCCAAATGCGGTTGTAGCCAACGCACGATTTTGGCGCGATTGCTTGCGTTGACTACCAATAGGAAATAGTTCTTACCGCTGGGGCTTTCTAAGCAACTAACCAATACATCATCTAAGATTCCTCCTTCTTCATTGCAAATCAGGGAGTAACGCACTTGACCTGTCTGCATATCGAGGACTCGCCGCGTCAACACATGGTCTAAAAGCTGATCCGCTCTAGGCCCATCAAATCGCAGCCTACCCATATGCGAAATATCAAAAACCCCAGCCGCTGTTCGGGTCGCATTGTGCTCAGCCACGATTCCAGAATACTGAATCGGCATCTCATAATTGGCGAACTCGGCCATGCGAGCACCGTGAGCTTGGTGCCAAGCATGCAAAGGGGTAGCGGAGAGTTGAGAACTCATAGGGAGCTTGTTGCCTTGTCAACGAATAGCGGTCGGGGGCAATTCAAATGGTCGCTTGACGATCCTAGCTCCGACATCGCCAAAGTATAATGGGATAGCAAGGAACTTCAACTCAAGCTGGTCGTTACATTCGTGATCGATCGAACGGCGTTCTCGAAAAAAGTCGCGATTTCGGCTAAAGGCTGTTCCTCAGATCCTCCAAGCCTACATGGCTTAACGCGGCATCCCACATTGCGTTGACTTTGAACAATTGACGTCGGTGAGGTATAACCGCTCCTGGCAATCGGATACATTGGCTGTAGTTACCAGCAGAATACCAGAATCGACTCAAGCGAAACGGTGTTTTTTGCCGTTTAAAGGCTTGCTAAACTATTTCTCGCTTCGAGCAACGTTTCCCCAAACTTGTACGTCTGAATCTTTCTAACGAGACCACAAATGACCCAGATCGAATATTCGCTTGGACAAGAAGTTGGAACAGCTGGAATAGCGAATGAGATTGATGCAGAGTCACTTTATGACAAGTGTATGGCACTGGCAAGAAATCTCTGGTGGAGTTGGCAGCCGGAGGTAAACAGCCTTTTTCGAGACATCGATCCGATCCGTTGGCGACAACTGGACCACAACCCGATTGCTTTGCTCCGAGAGTTTACCCCGGAAAGACTGGCGATTCGCGCCGGAGAAATGGTATTGCATAGCAGGGTTAACTACGCTTTCCGCCGCTTGCAAGAATACCTCGAAAACAAAAACACCTGGGCTCAAAACAACGCGGGTGTTCTCGGAGCTAAACCGGTTGCGTACTTTTCCGCAGAGTTCGGCCTCCACGAATCTCTCCCCATTTACTCCGGCGGTCTTGGCGTATTGTCTGGAGATCACGTCAAAAGCGCTAGCGGACTCGGCGTTCCGTTGGTGGGTATCGGTCTCTATTACTCGCATGGTTACTTCAAGCAGCATTTGAGCGCAGATGGCTACCAGCGCGAAGAGTACTTTGAGACGAAAGTCGAGGATCTGCCTGTCGAGCCGGCGTTGCTTGCAGACGGCACTCCACTGATGATTGCCATCGACACTCGAAATGGCCGCTTGCTGGCCAAAGTATGGAAGGTCCAAGTGGGCCGAGTGCGATTGTTCTTGCTTGATTGCAACGTAGAAGGAAACGTACCCGAAGATCGCGAGTTGACCAGTCGACTTTACGGCGGTGACGAACGGACCAGAATCCGACAGGAATTGGTGATCGGAGTCGGCGGTGTCAAAGCCCTGCGAGCCCTAGGCATCAATCCCGGTGTTTATCATTTGAACGAAGGGCATAGCGCTTTCGTCCCACTCGAAGTGATGAGAGAACGGATGGCCGACGATGGCCTCTCGTTCGAGGATGCGATGCGAGAAACCTCCGAAAGTACTATCTTTACAACGCACACTCCGGTTCCAGCAGGCCACGATCGATTCGCCGCCGCTTTGATTGAGGAACACTTGGGCCCTCTTCGCGATTCGCTCGGCATCAGCGCTGAGCATCTCATGGGACTAGGCAGAGTCAACGCACACGATTCCGGCGAATCATTCTGCATGACGGTCATCGGGCTCAGAATGTCGCGAGCGGCCAACGCAGTGAGCCAATTGCACGGACATATCTCACGTCGCATGTGGAAGAATCTCTGGCCAACCCGCGAAGAACGCAATATTCCTATCGGCCATATCACCAACGGTGTGCACATCGAAAGTTGGTTGGCTGCACAGATGCAACAACTCTACGATCGCCATTTTCCAGCCAACTGGAAGAGCCAAATGGGCGAACCTGACGTATGGCAAAACATCCATTCCGTTGATCCAGGTGAACTTTGGGAAACTCACAACGCGCTTAAAAACCTTCTCCTCGCATTCGTTCGCAGACGAATCTCCCGACAGTGCAGACGTCGAGGTGAGAGTGACGAAATTGTGGAAGCGGCACGTAACATCCTAAGCCCAAACATTTTGACCATCGGCTTCGGCAGAAGATTTGCGACCTACAAAAGAGCAAATCTAATGTTCAACGACATCGACCGTATTTGCAAAGTGTTGGATAGCACGGACCGGCCCATCCAAGTTATTTACGCTGGCAAAGCACACCCCAAGGACGAACCGGGCAAGCGATTCATCCAAGAAATCTCGAACCTGAGGCATGACTCGAGATTCGCGGGAAAAATAGCGTTTCTAGAAGACTACGACATCAATGTTTGTCGGCACATGATCCAAGGCGTCGATGTCTGGCTAAACAATCCGAGACGACCGTTAGAAGCATCCGGAACCAGCGGACAGAAAACGGTCCTCAACGGGGGGCTCAATTGCAGTATTCTCGACGGGTGGTGGGCAGAAGCGTACGATGGATCAAATGGTTTTGCGATCGGTAAAGGCACCAGCCATGCCGACGATCGATTGACCGACAAACGAGATGCGGAATATTTCTACGAGACCCTCGAACAACGAATCATTCCGACTTTCTACGATCGCGATCGCGATGGCTTGCCTCGCAAATGGATCAAGATGATGATGAACAGTATCAGCACCTTGGCCTGGCGGTTCAGCAGCCACCGAATGGTGATGGACTACGCCCGATTGGCCTACGTCCCATCCGCAGGTGGCTTGAGCAGCGACATGCAAGGATTCGATTGAACCAAAGCACAAGCTGGCTAAAAACCCTCCTAACGAATCATCCTTGGCTGCCGTTTGTATTGCCATTGGCTGTGTTCATGCTTATCGGCTCGCTTGAGCCTAAGCCGAACTCGGTGTCCTGGATCGCCATTCCGTACGGTTACTATCCTTGGGTTTATGCATTCAAGCTAATCGCGACTTCGGCTTCGCTTGCTGTCGTCTGGCCTGGTTGCCGCCCCTTGGTTCAAACAATACGTTGGAAGGGACTGGCCGTTGGAATCGCGGGTGGCTTCGTTTGGATCTACTTGTGCAATCTGAATTGGGAAAAAAATACCCTCTTGCCCGTATTGAAGACATGGGGCCTAGAGAGCTTTCTCGGATCAGGAGTTCGATCGGCATTCAACCCCTTCGCAGAATGGGAAAATCAGCGATTCGCTGCCTACGCATATTTGTTGATGCGAGGGTATGGCTTGATTGTGATTGTGCCCATCATCGAAGAATACTTTCTGCGAGGCTTCGTTATGCGTTACTTCGCGACCGAGCAATGGAAGGATTACCCTATCGGACGTGTCACGGCCACGTCTGCGTTGGTCGGTACGCTGCTGCCAATGCTAATGCACCCCAGCGAGTTGCTAGCGGCGGCCGTTTGGTTCTCAATGATCTCCGCACTTGCTTGGCACACCAAGAACCTCTGGGAATGCATCGCCGCTCATAGTGCCACGAACTTGGTTTTGGGAATCTATGTTCTCACCAATGGAGCTTGGTGGCTGGTATAGCGGTAACTATTTCTTTTCTGAAATGCGAATAAACCCGGTCACCGCCGCTTCTTCGTCGGTACCTTCCAGCAAGTATCCACCAATGGCGCCTTGTTGGTTGATCGTGAACGCGGCACCGGACTGAGTTTTGTCTGAAAGCTCGAGCTGGGTTACGTTACCGTTCTTGTAAATAAAGGCCTGCGGCATACCGGTTTCCCCCGGCGGGTCGTCGCTTAAGCCGACCACGACGCCTTCGTTGTTGATTCCGTTCGCTTCGGACGACGCGTCGCCCGGGAGCAAATCGATCAATTCAATTTTTCCCTTGATATCTATGATGCAAGCTCGAGTGACTCCGTCCTGCTTTACCGATCCCACCATCGTACCTTGGTTGTTCATATCGCGAAGCTTGGGTTGCTCCTCAGAAATCTTAATTCGTTCCCATTTGCCACTCGCGATCCTGTCCCACACGAACAATGAACTATCGAATTCGAAAGGCGATATCTGTTTTTCGGAGATGCTGGCAGCGGCACGCTTACCGTCTGGGCTTATGATGACATGCGCCGTTTGCAGAAACGGGTTGTTTTCCATTAACGAGGCGAGCTCTTGCGGTATCCACTCCTTATTTTCTTCCTTCCATTCCCACACGCAGGGACGCATGCGGGGCGGCTCATTGCCTATGGAGTAACCGGTTATCCATTTCCCATCCGCGCTGATGTCCTGCGCATGGCATACGATATCTGTTTCTAACGGGGCTAAAACAGTTTGTGCATTCGTTTTGTTATTCCAAACAAAAGCTTTGACACTGCCACCCGGCGTTCCAAAGGCGCGGCTTACATACCCAACCACCAAACCATTGTCGCTCAATGCATATGCTTCGACATTCGTAAACCCTTTGAGAATCGGGATGTCGAATTCATCGAAACCCCTTCGGAAAAAGCATTTCGTGGAACTGATCCCCGCCTCGGTGAGCTCCTTCGTACCGATCACTTCTAGCGACTCGTTGATGGCTGTGACCTGAGAAAAGGTCTTAGAATTGGCGATGCGTCGGAGCTCGAACTTGGGGGCTGGGCCCGGATCGTACTTGGATCCTGCTGAAACCTGAGTCAGTGTTAAGCGAACTTTGGTAGGGAAGAACTTTTCGTGGTCCGCACGCTTATGCGCATGCCCCGCTCCTCCGCTGTCATCCTTGATCACCAAATCCATCTGCTTGATCCCTTCGGTCCAAACGATTGAGTCGTTCTCCCAAAACGACTTCATCGAAATGTCCTTTTCATAGACCCCGACTTTTTTGTAGACGTCGGTTCCTAAGCAACCGTAACCATTCTTTTGTCCTTTGTTAGGGATGTAGCAAACACTCCAAGTTGTAGGTGCATCTCCCGCTGGCTTTGCGAGGACTTCCAACCGAACATGCACCGTACCATTGCGGTAGTCGACTGGCGAAGTCCAATCCTTGGGTCGCTCTTGGTTGAGCATCTTGTCCTTGACGTAATAATGCGACTTGCTCGGTGTGGAATTGTCCGCGTCGGTTTTCGAGTAGTCGAACGTGACATCGAATAGGACAAACTGATCAGCCGAGCAGCTTGAGAGCGAACAGCATGAGGGGACACCCAGATTGTGAAGTGTCACCAGTGCAGCCAAAAAAGGCAGGCAACTATTCCTTCTTGGAAATTGAATCGTTTTCATGGTATCTCGTAGTTGGTTCAATTCGTATGGATTTCTGACCGGTAAGTTACTGTGGTGCAACGCTTTGGCGTTCGAAAGAGTGTAGCCAAGTGGATCGATTTGCACATTTGTTGCACAACTATTTTGAATCCAAACTGCAACAATCCTCGAACTACCTCTTGGGTTCCCGCGGAACGGAAACCGCTTTGCACTATAACACCAAGAAGGAATAAGTATGAATCGTCTATTTCGCGGATGCTTGATGGCCTCCTCAATCTACTTGACGTCGGCTGTTGGATTCTCGTCTGATATCGTTGACACTGCCGTCAAAGCTGGAAATTTCAAAACCTTGGCAGCCGCATTGCAAGCCGCAGACTTGGTGACGACGCTCAAAGGCACCGGTCCATTCACCGTGTTTGCACCCACGGATGAGGCGTTTGCCAAGTTGCCTGCAGGTACCGTCGAAACCCTATTAAAGCCAGAGAACAAAGGCAAACTTACCAGTATTTTGACCTACCATGTCGTTCCTGGCAAAGTTTTTGCAAAGCAGGTTGTCAACTTAAAGGGAGCCAAGACCGTCAATGGGCAACGGGTTGACATCAAGACGGCCGATTCCGGTGTGATGATCGATGGAGCGAAAGTCGTTGCAACGGACATCGATTGCGACAACGGTATCATCCATATCATCGATTCGGTAATTCTCCCATCAGATAAAACGATTCCTGAAGTTGCCGCAGGTGCCGAAAAATTCACAACGCTTCTGGCAGCAGTGAAGGCCGCCGGGCTCGCAGAAGTTCTTTCAGGCCCAGGACCGTTTACTGTTTTTGCACCGACCGATGAAGCTTTCGCCAAACTGCCTCAAAACACCGTTACTGACCTACTCAAGCCAGAGAATAAACAAAAGCTCGTCGATATTCTCAAGTACCATGTCGTTTCGGGACGGGTCTATTCCGAAGATGTAGTGAAGATTAAGTCTGCCAGCACCCTGGTGGGCTCTCCCGTCGCGATCTCCGTAACTCCCGAAGGTGTCAAGCTTAACAATTCCAAAGTCTTGGCAACCGACGTGGACGCTTCCAATGGAGTGATTCATATCATCGATGCAGTCCTACTGCCTCCGGCAAAAAGCGTCGACGCTCGCCGAACACTTGAGAATGCCGTGGCTCATGGCACCAGTTTGTTCAACGCTGGACATCACCAAGCGTGTGCGGATCTCTATGAAGGTACAATGCACGCACTTTCCAATTCCAATATGAGCCCAACTCTCAAAAGCCATATGACTTCCGTCTTAAATAACGCGAGCCACCAAAGCTGCCAAACAGATCGTGCATGGACTCTACGTCGTGGCATCGACCAAATGTATGGCCAACTAGGCTCGGCACAATAGTCGCTCCTCGCGATTCTGTGCGATTCCAAAACGGACTACATTCCAACACGAGGCCACCCCTCTAAACGTCTTCTCATCAAATTCAGACAACCAATTCGTTGGCCGGAAGGGTGAGGTGGGGTGAGCCTCGGGATTCATTGTTTTAGGCGAGCGGCAGATTGGAAACTACCAAAAGTAGATTGGGACCAATGTCCCGATCCGCTATTTGGACGAGACAATGGTCCCATCCTACACGTTTCTTTCAGCCTGTCGTTCGCCTTACAACCAACGCCTATCTCGAAAAAACATCATCAATCCAAACGCGACCGCACCCATCAGCAATAGCGCAAACGGATAACCCAAATACCATTTCAATTCTGGCATGTTCCAAGGTGATGAGGTCTCGAAGTTCATTCCGTATACGCCAGCAATGAACGAAAGTGGAATAAAAATGGTCGATATGATTGTCAGCACTTTCATTACTTCGTTCATGTTGTTGCTAACACTCGATAAATAAAAATCCCGCATGTCCGAAGTTAGCTCGCGATAAGTATCCACGGCATCCACTACTTGCACGACGTGGTCGTAACAGTCCCGCAAATGGATCCTGGTTTCTGGGCTGACGTGGGGTAGCGAGTCGCGAACCAACTCGTTGATCATCTCCCGATGCGGACGGATGGCGCGGCGCAGCGACAGCAATTGCCCTCGTAGTTGATGTATTTTTTGCATTTGAGTCCGGTCCAATCCCTCGATGATTTCGGCTTCGATCAAATCGACTTGCTCCGCCAAACGCTCCATTACAGGAAAGTAACTGTCGATGACCGCATCCAAAAGCGCATACAAAAGATAGTCGACACCTGAGTCGCAGATCTTACCCCGGTGCGTTCGAATCCGATTTCGCAGCGGGTCCCAACAGTCGCCCGGTCGCTCTTGAAATGATAACAACACTTGCTTGGTTAAAAAAAAGGCCAGCTGCTCTGTCTGCAAATTATCATCACCATCGACCATTCGAGCCACAACGAAAATCGTATCGTCAAACTCGTCCACCTTGGCGCGCTGGTGAACATTAACAACGTCCTCCATCGCGAGTGGATGAAGTTTCAAAAGCTGCGAGATTTCCGAGAGCCGCTCTTGGCTCCCAAGTCCCGTGACATCGATCCAGACACTTCGGTAGGCAACCATAATAGCGCGGATCTCAGCAACATCTTGGATCTCCCGTTCCAGGAACTCTACGCCGCCGAATGCCATAATGCGTATCCTTGTTGGATTGGCATTCGGATCAACGATCATAGAACCAGGAGCGGTTCCGGGAGCAAATCGTCTGCGAGTGGTTCGAGGCTTAGTTGCTTTTGACGGTTTTCGTGCCATAGAGTCTCTATTTAGATCAGTTGATTCATCGCTTTTTTAGGACAAGACTGGCTTTCAGGATGGCTACACAGGATGGAGCGTGAGTGATCTCATTTTCCATGACCATTCTAAGCACTTCGGAGAATGGCATTTCCACTCTTTCAATTCGCTCGGTGCTTTCCATGTTGGTTTTGGTAAAACGCAGCTCACTGGCAAGGAACATTTTTGTCGGCGATACGAGGGCGGCAGTCAAAGGGTCAACTACGCCCAACGGTAGAAGGCGACCCGCAACAATCCCTACCTCCTCCTCGAGTTCTCTGGCGGCTGCAATCTCGGGCGTCTCCCCCTCCTCAATTCCTCCGCTGATTCCTTCGATAGTATCCCTACCCACCGCATAATGAAATTCCTTGGTCAAATAGCAAGTGCCATCATCGGCAATAGGAATCACACAAACCCCTGGTTTAATGCGGACTGTGGAATAGGTCCCCGGTTGACCATCGGGTCGGATCACATTGTCCATGCGAACCGTCATCCAAGCATCACGGTATACTTCATTGCGTTGAACAATCGTCCAAGGACCAAAATTTCCAGGATTTTCATCGCCCTGGGCTGGTAGAGACATGGCTTCGCAGTCGTTGAGAGGTTTTTTTGCGTTTGGAATTTCGCTGGACATTGTTTTACCAGAAAATGATTCTCTTCCCAGACGTGCCGTCGCAACAACTCATTGCCCCCAACTCGTTTTCGAAATCTCCAATTTAGTCAGTATGAGCCAGCGTTCTCAACAAGAGCTACAGCCCATCGAAGCGCAAGTGATCGACTACGATCCGCTTCAAGCCCCGAATAGGTCGCTGGCTAGCTCTCTCATGCCCTGTTCCGCTTGTGGAACGCCTCGCCAAATCGGTTCTCGTTTCTGCGTGTCGTGCGGTGTTCCCTTTGAAACACCTTACAAAAGTCCCACCCAAACTCCCGATTCCTCTGTCCTGGCTTCAAACAAATCCAGTCTACCGACAACCTATAGTGGAAGTATTTCGGTCGAAAGGACCGGCGTAGACGCATCAGGCGAGACGCGAACATTTCGCTGCGACAATTGCGGCAGCGAAGTTGACGCGCCCCGAGAACAACGAAGCCTGCGTTGCCCTTTTTGCGATACTCCCTACGTTGCCGAGTTGCCTGCTGAACGGCGCACCTCGCAGCGGCCAGAGTTCATCATCGGCTTCGAAATCTCCCGAGAAAAGGCCCAAGAGCTTTTCTTCCAGTGGATTGGCAAGAACAGTTTCTTCCGTCCAGGTGACCTCGTTACCAAAGCGACCACGGAGAAGCAACAGGGTATCTATATCCCCTTTTGGCACTTCTCGATGATTGCCATGAGTCAATGGTCCGCTCAAATCGGAGAGTACTGGTATCGCACGGAAACCTACTCCGTAAAGAACGCCGAGGGGAAAACCGAAACGCGTACCCGCACGATTCAAGAAACAGAATGGTGGCCACTCTCTGGAATCTATAGAAAGTACTATTCAGGATATATGGTGTCTGCCTCGAAAGGATTGCCACAAAAAGAAGCCTTGGCGATTCAACCGTACCAACTTAACTCGATGATGCGTTACCAGCCAATGTACTTGGCCGGCTGGATGTCCGAGGAGTATTCCGTAAGTCGCGATGCGGCCTTGGCAGTGACGCAGCAAGAGTTCCGCAATCGCGAACTCAACGCGATTGGTCGCTTTCTCCCGGGCGATGTCCAATCCGGACTGACGGTGCATACCGATTTGGATGTTGGTGGAACCGATTTGATACTGTTGCCCATCCACGTACTAAGTTATCGCTATGGCAACCAAGTGTATCGCTTCATCGTCAATGGCCAGACTGGCAAAATGGTAGGTGAGAAGCCATGGTCCAGCTCGCGAATCTCTGCTGTTGTGATCGCCGTCGCCTTGTTGATCATGATCATCATCGCTTTGCTAATCGTTCTGAACCACCCGAGACTTGGCGCATGAAACTCGAGACTAGATGCACAACTTGCCGAACCTATCTCGACCTGGAAGATCTATTTTGCAGCAATTGCGGAACAGAAAACACCCAAGGCGTCGATGCGATGGGAGTCGGCGTTGCCCTCAAGACCACCGTCGCTCAACAAGCGAGTGTGATGAGTTTCCGCTGCGATCAATGCGGAGCCTCCATGAGTTATGACGCATCCGCAAAAACGCTTCGATGCCCATTTTGCGGCAGCGCAAGGCTGTCCTCGAGACCGGACGCGAGGACGTTGAGTCCGGACGGAGTCGTACCGTTCCAAATCATGCAGTCGCAAGTGGATTCGCGGTTGCGGAATTGGCTAAGCCAAGGCTTCTGGAAGCCTGGTGACGCATCGCAGCGATCCATCGTCAGCAAAGTCACGCAAGTCTACGTCCCTTTTTGGGTATTCTCTGCGTCTACGGAAACCGCATGGACCGCCGACAGCAGCGTGGTCTCGGCAAGCGCTCGCGGTTCATGGCGTCCGATGTCCGGCACGAGAGTGGGCTCTTACGACGGCGTGTTGGTAGGCGCCAGCGGGACATTGACACCAGCGGAGATTCAAGAGATCGCGCCCTTTGAAATTTCACAAGCCGTCTCACCCGAAACCGTCGACTTGACCAACGTCATTGTCGAAGAGTTTCGCGTTACGAGGCGCGACGCCCGTATGAATGCTGCTGCTTTAGTGGAACAATACGAAGCCGGTCAATCGCAACACTCGATTCCCGGCAGCATTCGCAATCTAAACACAAATGTTCGCATCCAAGACATGAAAAGTGTACCAATACTACTGCCCATTTGGATCATGGTGTACCAATACAAAAACCAACCTTATCGAGTATTGGTCAATGGACAAACCGGAGAAGTGTATGGCACTGCTCCGTTTTCCTACGCCAAACTCACTGTTGTCGTCGCAGGAATGTTTCTTTTAATGCTCGTCATCATCTTTTTTGTCGTTGTGGCTTCGTCGATGAAATAATCTGACGTGGCGGTCCGGTCTTTAAAGTGTTCCTTGCGAGAAAGTGTTCCTTGCGATCGGGCGAAGCTGTCACTTTGCCCTGTGGGATAACTGGCACTTTGCCCCGAGGGATTATGGGGACGCGTTGTAGCTAAGTATAAGCTGCCACCGTTTTTGGTCGTATAGACAGTTCCTGTTGTAACCCAAATGCGATAACTTGGCACGCTACTAAGAACGTCCGTTAGATTCCTACTGCCTGGACCAATTCGATAGACATTCATCGGCCCATAGGTCAATCGAAGATTGTCTTGATACTTAGGCCTTATGCTGTTTGACGATGGAGTAAAGATGTAGACGCTGCCGGTTCCATAGGTACTCCATTTCCATCGGTTGCCCCGGGCGTTCTATTAGTCTAGTGAAGACTTGGGAAATGCTTATCGAGGATCTGGAGGAAGTTTTGCTGTTTCAATGGTTTGGTCGTGAACTCGCGAACCAACTGGCAACTTTCAGCACGTAGCTTATCATCAGGGTTTAAGGACGTAGTGAGCATGACAATAATCGGCCCTCCAATAAATCGAGGATCTAATAGAGAGTACTTATCAAGAAATTCCCAACCGTTCGTTCGGGGCATATTGATATCGAGAAAAATCAAGTCAGGTCGAGGATAGCTTTGACCACGAGTCTCGTACTTCCCCATATTCTGAAGATAGTCTAAAGCATCACTGCCATCTAAACAAATGTCGATCACCTCAACGCAGCCAGCTTTTTCAATAGCTCGACGATGAAAGAAATTGTCGTCTTGATTGTCATCAATTAGCAGAACTAAATTAATTTGCTTTTTCATTCCAAGTCGCCGAAAATGCTGAATTCATGAAACTTTATCCAGAAACTACTACCCTTGCCGACGGTGGAACAAACCCCAATTTGTCCATCGTAATTCTCAACGATTTTTTTGCATAACGCGAGTCCGATTCCAGTCCCTTCATACTTTTCTCTACCGTGAAGTCGTTGAAACATCAGAAATATTTTTTCGAAATGCTCCTCCGCGATTCCGATTCCATTGTCCACGATCGAAAAGACCACAAATCGCCCTTCTCGTTTCGCGGAGATCTCAATGTTCGGAACTGTGCCTATGGATACATACTTTATGGCGTTCGTAAGTAGATTTTGAAAGAGCTGCTTAAGTTCACGACGATTCCCTCTAAACCCAGGTAGTTTTTCGACTCGAATGACAGCGTGCTTTTCGTCGACGACTTGTGACAAGTCCTCTTGAATTTCAGCGAGAAGGGATTGCAAATCGATTGGCTCCCGCTTTGTCTGCATTCCTAAGCTCGCGTAGTCTAACAAGTCCGCAATTAAGGCCTGCATACGATAAACAGCATGAGACGCTCGACCGACAAAATGCAACCATTCATCCTGTTCAGCGGTTTGCATTTCTTCGCCTAGCAAGTCCAGATAGTTAAGTTGAGTACGAAGCGGCTCTTGCAGGTCATGGGAGGCGGCGTAAATTAGCTGCATAAACTCTTGCCGGCTTCGCATGACAATGGCCGTGGTTCGTTGGAATTCCAACTTCAAAATCGATTTTCGGATACGCATGACTGTCGCAATGTCATCCTCTTCCCACCGCGTCGACCTGTTTTCAACAGCCTCATTCCATTTTGCAAATGAATTGCGAGGGCTCAACCGAACTTGTTCGCTATCGTCAAGTCGTTTTGTTTCAAGTGTCTTGGATGGGTCGCCTGCCCAATCGATGACTTGGCTATGTGGTACGCGGAACCATAAAAGATAGCTTTGCGACACTTCGGAGACGCGGACTGCAAGCATGCCACCGATGCGAGTTGAAAATTCTGCAGTGATCGGAAACCGCTTCGTCAATTCGTTTGTCTCAAACAGCTCTCCATCTTCGCAGTGCATTAGCAAGTTTCGAAGGGTCACGATATCCTCGCTCGCTGGAACGATTCCATTTGAACAGAGGACGCCGTCCATCGATACTGCCGCAGCGCCATCTGCGTCGCATATCCCCTCAAGGAGTTTAGCATCTTGAGTCAGTTCCAGCTTGTATTGATCCCCAACGCGAATCTGTTCCAAAAATCTGTGCTCGGACTCCTGAGCGGCTGTGACCCTACGTCGACGTTCGTCACGTTGTAGATCGACTAGCCGAACGGAAAACATGTCCGCGATTGATTCGCCCATTTTTCGCATCTCGAACTCAAGAGCCCGAGGTGTAGCATGATGGCAAGCGAGAAGTCCCCAGAGCTTTCCATTTTGCACAATGGCCAGAGTTAGCGTCGCACGTACCCCCATGTGCTCGAGATATTCAATATGCACGGGCGAAGTCGCTCGTAGTTGGCACATCGTTAGGTCCAAATAGGGAATCGAAGTACCCAATTCCGAGTTGAACCGTAGCCGTTCATTCGGGAGCTGAATATCCGGAATAGAACGACTTCGATTTTTTAAAAGCAACTCCCTCGACATAGCTGGGATATCGGTTGCGGGAAAATGCAATCCAAGGAAAGGTTCTAAGTGCGGCTCTTTGGACTCGCCCATTACTTTTCCATGAAAATCGTGATCAAATTCATAAATCATCACTCGGTCGTATCCAAGGATCTTTTTGGCTTGCTCGGAGGTCGTCTCGAATAGTTCACTTAGGCTTTGGCAAGAACGCATACGATCCAATATGCGTTGAATAACGCTAAAAGCAGCAGGCTGGTCTTTCGACGATTCGATCTCCATGAATGTCATTCCGGCATACACGTGCGGAATCACCGTAAACGACTGATCATTGTGGCGAAATGAAATCGTATCCGAAGTATGATTCGCGTCTGAAAGTTGCAGGTTTACAAGCGCGCATCGAAGGCTTTCTGGCATCCACGCTTCAACAGGTAGCTGCCAAAGGCTTGCCTCGGGCTTCCCGAGCCATTCCGGAAAGTGCTCATTCATCGCGTACAAGAAGCGGGGGCGTTTAGTATCAAAAACTACAATATGACCGTGCCCTTGAGTCGCAAGGGGCCGGTGAATTGGTTCGATACTGCAATTGTCGGGCGTCAGTTGGAAATCTGCATACAGGTTTGCTTGCACTTCGCATCTCTCCAAATAAAAAGTCACTCTACACCTATCGCCGAACTAGTGGAACGTACTTGAGCATTGCATCCAAATGATATAGGGGTTTGCTTTACCACGCCTCGTTCTACGTTGCGATTGATACCCCGTCTACGCTATTGTGCGAGCGCCAGAATGAAAGTACCGTGTGACAGGACTATTGACACGTTTAGGACAATGGTCGGAAACTACAATCGGTATCTTAAAGCGGCCGCTTGCCTTAGGCGAGCGGCAGGCTGAAATCTACCTGCCTGAGATTCGGATGGGAGGGCGAGGCTCCTGCCGAGCTTGGCTTTGGATC